>NZ_WKFA01000020.1:0-90508 GCF_021605325.1 Pseudomonas sp. PA-7-1E | reverse complement strand
ATTCTTTATCGGCGCTTGGGTGAAAGGAGGAGGGGCGAAATCTCCCACGGTCTGTACTGCGTCAACAGTCAGAATCGGGCTTTGTCCCTTCTCCTCCCTTCAAGTCCTAGCATACAAGCGGGCTTGCCCGCGAAAGCGGTGTGCCAGTCCCCAATCTTCAACTGAGCCACCGCCATCGCAGGCAAGCCAGCTCCCACACTGGTTAGATATTGTCCAAAAAATCAGCGCCTGGCGCAGATCCCTGTGGAAGCGGGCTTGCCCGCGATAGCGGTGTGCCAGTCCCCCAATCTTCAACTGAACCACCGCCATCGCAGGCAAGCCAGCTCCCACAGTCGGTTTCAGGTGTGTTCTTTAGTTGCTCATCAACTCGCACAACGCCTGCACTTCATCCTCCGTGAACAACCCCAACGGGTAGCGCTCACTCATCACACTGCGCAAGTCAGACGCTTGTCTGGCCTGTCGCGAGCCGTTCGCCTTCAACCAAAGGGCCAACGCATGGATGGCGTCTGCGTCGACCCGCAAAGGGTGGAACGTACGCGTGTTCATCAGGTGGACATCGGCATTCATTTCAGCGCTCTCTCCTGCTGCGTGAGCGGCTAACTTACTCAAGGTTTGTGACAGAACTGCACGGTCATCCCCCTTGGGCCACTGTAACCACAGCGATACAAGAGCTATGCCAATGTGCCCTGTTCACCAGCATGCAGGCATGAAAAAGCCCGCGACCGGGCTGGGTCGCGGGCTTGCGGGGAACACTGCAAACGCGCGGTGCTCGTGCGCCATCAAGGCGCTGTTACAACTGCACTCACTTTCGCTGCGGAGCTGGCTGCTGTTGGGTCAGGCAATGGATATTGCCCCCACCCAGTAACAATTCGCGGCCCGGCACCATCACCACTTCATGTTGTGGGAACAGGTTCTGCAGGATTTGCTTGGCCTGATCGTCCAACGGGTCATCGAAACTCGGCGCGATGATGCCGCCATTGACGATCAGGAAGTTGACGTAGGAACCGGCCAACCGCACGGTCGGATTACGCTCCTGGCTACCGTCAACCAGGTCTACCCCGGCGCATTCCTCCTCAGTGGCATACAGCGGACCCGGGATCGGCATTTTATGCACGATGAACGAGCGGCCCTGGGCATCGGTGCTGCTTTGCAGCACGTCCATGGCTGCGTGGCAGCGTGGGTAGTTCGGGTCTTGCGGGTCATTGGTCCAGGCCAACAGCACTTCGCCCGGGCGCACGTAGCAGCAGAAGTTATCCACATGGCCGTCGGTTTCGTCGTTGAACAACCCATCCGGCAACCAGATGATCTTGTCTACCGCCAGGTTATCGCTGAGTACCGCCTCAATGGCCGCACGATCAAAGTGCGGGTTGCGGTTGCGGTTCAACAGGCATTCTTCGGTGGTGATCAGGGTGCCTTCGCCGTCGACATGAATCGAACCGCCTTCAAGCACAAAGCCTTCAGTGCGGTAACGCGGTGCGCGCTCCATCTCGAGGATCTTGCCTCCCACCTGGGAATCGCGGTTCCACGGTGCATACAGGCCGCCGTCAAAACCACCCCAGGCGTTGAAGTCCCAGTTCACACCCCGTACTTCTCCACTGCCGTTGATAACGAAAGTGGGGCCAGTGTCGCGAACCCACGCGTCGTCATTGGACATTTCCACCAGGCGGATATTGGGTACGTCCAGGCGGGCACGGGCGTTTTCGTACTGGCTGGCGGAGACCGCGACGGTCACCGGCTCAAAACGTGCGATGGCCTTGGCCACCGCCACATGGGCCGCCTGCGCAGGCTTACCGCCCAGGCGCCAGTTGTCTGGGCGCTCGGGCCAGATCATCCAGGTCTGGGTCTGGGGCGCCCATTCGGCAGGCATGTGAAAGCCATCGGCGCGAGGTGTGCTGTGCAAGGTGGTCATGGCGATCAGGGCTCCGAATGGGGTGAAGGGCAACTTTATAATGGATAAAAATCGGCTTTAACAGACTAAAAACATGATAGGTGCTCGCGTCTGCAAAAAATAGCCGATAACAATCGATAAATCACAGTTGCTCATCCAGCACTTTCGACAGCATGTCCACAAAGAAGTCCACACTGCGTCTGGACGTCACCATCGGCGGCTTGATTTTGAGGATATTCAGATAATCACCGGTAGGCTGCATGAAAATCCCCAGTTCCCGCAGCCGGTCACACAACAAGGCGGTTTCTGCAGTCGCAGGTTCGAGGGTCTGGCGATCGCGCACCAGTTCAAGGCCCAGATAGAAGCCCGAACCGTGCACGGCACCGACGAGCGGATGGCGATCGATCAATTCCTCCAACCGTGCCTTGAAATGCCCACCTACCAGTTGGGCGTTTTCCCACAGCTTTTCCTCTTCCATCACATCCAGCACCGCCATGCCGATCCGGCAACTGACCGGACTGCCTCCTGATGAGGAGAAGAAGTAACCCTCGGCTTCCAGCGCCTCGGCAATTTCTCGGCGGGTGATCACTGCACCCAACGGCTGGCCGTTGCCCATGCCTTTGGCCATGGTGATGATGTCAGGCACCACACCTTGCTGTTCAAACCCCCAGAAGAAATGCCCCATGCGGCCGTAACCCACCTGCACTTCATCGGCGATGCACACGCCTCCCTGGGCACGGACCAGGCCATACACCTGTTGCAGGTAACCCGGTGGCAGGGAGATGCCGCCGGCATTGCCGTACACCGGCTCACAGATGAACCCGGCTAATTGACGCTGGCTCGCGGCGATTTTCGCCAGGTTATGCTCCACGCTTCGTACATAGTCCGGCGCGCTGTCCGGCCCGCGGAATTCACCGCGGTAGGTATTGGGCGCGGTCACCGGGTGTACCCAATCCGGGCGGCTGCTCAAGGCCTGGGGGTTATCGGCAATCGACGTGGACACGGCATCCGCCGCCACCGACCAGCCGTGATAGGCCTCCAGCACACTGAGCATGTCGCGCCCGCCGCTGTAGGCCCAGGCCAAACGAATCGCCAGGTCATTGGCCTCGGTGCCGCTGTTGACCAGGAACACCCGGTCCATGCCCTCCGGCGCCAACGCCAGCAGGCGCTCGGAGAACTCGGCAACCGCCGCGTAGTGAAACCGCGAGTTGGTGTTGAGCAACGACCACTGCCGAGCCGCCACTTCAGCCATGCGCGGGTGGCCATGGCCCAGCACGGCCACGTTGTTGAGCATGTCGAGGTACGATCGGCCCTGCATATCGATCAGGTGGTTACGCCAGCCGCGCTCGATACGCGGTGGGTCGGCGTAGTAGTGCTTCTGGGAGCGGGCAAAGCTGGCATCACGCCGGGCCAGCAGGGCTTCTGGGTCCAGTTCCGGCTCCGCATCACAGGCCAGGCCCAATAGAGCTGCGGGTGACGGGCACAACGCCTGCCACGCCAACGCTCGGGAAGGTGTGCAGAACAGCGGAGGCTCAAGGTCGGCGCGGCACAACTGCACAGTCAACGGCGCATGAACCTCGCCCAGCACCTGCCCTTTGACCAAGGTTGCGCCCGGCTTGAGTGATGTGCGCACGCCCCACAAGCGCAGGCTCAGGCCGCTGTCGTGCAAACACAGCAAGCCGTCGGTACCTTCACGCAGCATTCCCGCAAAGGGTGCTTCCAACACTGTGCCGTGGGGCAGATGCAGTTCGACATGCAGGGGGAACGTCTCGGGCTCTAGCGCACTGTCGGGGCGGGTGCGCGACAAGCGGTATTGCCCATAACGACTGGCCGCCAGCCCATGCACCGTCGCCGCTTGATCCAGCAAGCGCCGATCGATGCCGGGAGTCTCCCAATTGCCAGCCTCGAAATGCGGGCTGAGTACGCCCAGGTCGATCAGCGCAAACTCGCGGCCCACCAAGCCTGGCAATAAAGGCGCGAAGTCTTGGTTGGCGACGGGCGGTAATGTTTTGCCGACGCTGCGCAGAATAGCCGCTTGCATGAGTTCGAAGGGCACCGACGTGGCGATATGGAAGATTTCCCACTCGTGTTCGGCGTTTTTCTTTAGATAAACGTTGTCCGGGTCCAGGCGTTGCTGCTGCTCACTGCTGAGCACCAACACCGCCGCGCGAGCGACGATCAACGGCCACAACACCTCCAGCTCTTCGCGCTGCAACGGCGTGACCGCGTGGCAGGCCTGGATCGCCGGCAAGAGAGCAAATGGATCACCGTCGGCATGGTGCAACAGCGCCGCGCAGGTCACCGACAGATCGGCAATTCGCCAGGTGTGCACCAGATCGCCGAAATCGATCACGCCTTGTATACGCCAGTGCCGCTGGGCATCACGCTGCCACATCACGTTGTCGTCGGTGATGTCCATGTGCACCGCTTGCCAAGGCAGGTGTGCCGCCAACGGCTGGACATGCGCCTCGACCTGCCTGGCTGCCTGCTCCAAAGCAGCACGCTGCGGCAGGTCGGGCAAGGTTGCCAGCAGGTGGGTGATCAATGCTTGCGCGTGGCGCGGGTCCCATTGCAGGGTGCGCGCAAGGCCTGGGTGCTCGAAATCCGCCAGCGCGAGGCTCATCTGCCCGCACAGCTCACCAAAGCCTTCGATCACGGTGCGGCTCAGGTGGGGTAAATGCGTCAGGGGCTGGCCGTCGATGTAGTCCAGTAGCCGCAGGTGCAGGGTTTGGCCATCGACGTTGACCGTCAGCAACTCCTCACCCGCCAAGGTCTGGATGACCTTGGGCACACGCAGGCCGGCATGCGCGCCCAAGCTGCTGAGCGCTGCGTGCTGGGCCTGGAGTTCAACCGCGGCGTAGTCGCCCCGGCAGATTTTCAAAACGAAGCGGCCCCGCGTGCTGTCAATTCTATAGTTGAGGTCTTGCTGACTGCCCAATGAGTGTAATTTGCCCGCCATTCCATAGTGCCGCTCGAGCAGGCATGCTGCTTGCTCGGGGGTTACTTGTGGGCAAGGCAAGCTGGCACGGTGGGTCAACGTGGCTAACGACATTGTGACGACCTTTGTTTTTTCAGGCGTCTATATCGCCATTGTTCAGGGGCACAAGGCAACCCCCTAGTAATACAGCGCTTGCACCACCCGGCTCGCACCACTCAAGCTATGCTTCATCCGCATAATGTCTATCTAAGGAAAGGGCCCTCCGATATGCGCATTCTCGTTACTGGCGGCGCTGGCTTTATCGGCTCAGCCCTGATCCGCCACCTGATCCAGCACACCGAGCACGAGGTGCTCAACCTGGACAAGCTGACTTACGCCGGCAACCTCGAGTCGCTGACCAGCATCGCGTCCAACAGCCGCTATGAGTTTGTCCAGGCCGATATCATCGACCAGGCCACCGTCAGCGCCTTGCTCGCACGCTTCGAACCCGATGCGATCATGCACTTGGCGGCCGAGTCCCATGTCGACCGCTCCATTGACGGCCCGTCGGATTTTATCCAGACCAACATCGTTGGCACCTACAGCCTGCTGGAAGCCACGCGAGCCTATTGGCAGAAGCTGGCAGAGCCGGCAAAAAGCGCATTCCGTTTCCACCACATCTCCACTGATGAGGTGTATGGCGACCTGCACGGCGTGGACGACCTCTTCACCGAGACCACGCCTTACGCACCGAGCTCGCCGTATTCCGCGAGCAAGGCAGCGTCCGACCACCTGGTACGCGCCTGGCAGCGCACCTATGGCCTGCCGGTGCTGTTGACCAACTGCTCGAACAATTACGGGCCGTTCCATTTCCCCGAAAAATTGATCCCGCTGGTGATTCTCAACGCCCTGGCGGGCAAGCCACTGCCGGTGTATGGCGATGGTCTGCAGGTGCGTGACTGGCTGTTCGTCGAGGATCATGCCCGTGCGCTGCTCACAGTGGTCACCACTGGGGTTGTGGGCGAAACCTACAATATCGGCGGCCACAACGAACAGAAGAACATCGACGTGGTACGTGGCATCTGCGCCCTGCTGGAAGAACTGGCGCCGCAACGCCCAGCCGGTGTGGAGAAATTCACTGACCTGATCACCTTCGTCAAGGATCGCCCAGGCCACGACCAACGCTACGCCATCGACGCCAGCAAGATCGAACGCGAACTGGGCTGGGTCCCGGAAGAAACCTTCGAGACCGGCCTGCGCAAAACCGTACAGTGGTACCTCGATAATCTGGAATGGTGCAGCAGGGTCCAGGACGGCAGTTATCAGGGAGAACGATTGGGCAACACCGACTTGAAGGATCTAATCGCATGATGAAGGGAATTGTATTGGCTGGCGGCTCCGGCACTCGCCTACACCCCATTACGTTGGGAGTGTCCAAACAGCTGTTGCCGGTGTATGACAAGCCGATGATCTACTACCCGATATCCGTGCTGATGCTCGCAGGCATCAAGGACATTCTGGTGATCTCCACTCCGGTAGACCTACCGCAGTACCGAAACCTGCTGGGAGACGGCAGCCAGTTTGGCGTGCGTTTCACGTATGCCGAACAGCCTTCCCCGGACGGGCTGGCTCAAGCATTTATCATTGGCGAAGAGTTCATCGGTGATGACGCGGTGTGCCTGATTCTGGGGGACAACATCTTCCACGGCCAGCATTTTGGCGATCAGTTACGCACCGCAGCCGAGCGCTCCTCGGGCGCTACTGTTTTCGGCTATTGGGTGAAAGACCCGGAGCGCTTCGGTGTGATTGATTTCGATAAAGAGGGCCGCGCCCTTTCCATCGAAGAAAAACCGGCAAAGCCCAAGTCACCGTATGCCGTGACCGGCCTGTACTTCTACGACAACGACGTGATCAAGATCGCCAAGGCGGTCAAGCCTTCGCCACGTGGCGAGCTGGAGATCACCGACGTCAACAATGCCTACCTTCAGCGTGGCGATCTTCACGTTGAACGCTTCGGCCGTGGGTTCGCCTGGCTCGACACCGGCACCCATGACAGCCTGCTGGAAGCCTCGACCTACGTTCAGACCATCGAGCACCGCCAGGGTTTGAAAGTGGCATGCCTGGAAGAGATCGCCTATGAAAATGGCTGGATCGATCGTGATTATCTGCTGGAGCGCGCCAAGTACTTTGGCAAGACCGGCTACGGCCAATACCTCTACTCGCTTGCCGGAGAGACCCAGTGAATGTAGTTGAAACCACACTACCCGGCGTACTGATCCTCGAGCCAAAGGTATTCGGCGACGAACGCGGTTTCTTCTACGAAAGTTTCAATGCGCGCGCCTTTGAAATGGCCACCGGGCTCAAGCGTAATTTCGTGCAGGACAATCACTCACGCTCGCAAAAAGGCGTGCTGCGAGGTTTGCACTATCAGCTTGAACACACTCAAGGCAAGCTGGTGCGTGTCACCTACGGTGAAGTGTTGGATGTGGCGGTCGACATCCGTCGCAGCTCACCCAACTTTGGCCAGTGGGTGGGTGTCCGCTTGTCGGCACAGAACCATCGCCAACTCTGGGTGCCAGAAGGCTTCGCCCATGGTTTCGTGGTGTTGAGTGAGTACGCAGAGTTCCTGTACAAAACCACCGACTACTACCAGCCAAGCGCCGAGCGCAGCATTCTCTGGAATGATCCGACGCTGGCCATCGACTGGGAGCTGGCCGAACCGCCGCAACTCTCCGCCAAGGATCAGGTCGGCAAACTGCTGATGGAAGCTGACTTGTTCCCATGAAAATCCTCATCACCGGCCAACACGGCCAAGTCTCCCAGGAGCTGCAACAGCGGCTCAAGGGCCTGGGCGAACTCCTCGTCCTGGGCCGCGACCAGCTTGACCTGGCAAACGCAGACCTTATCCGCCAGCAAGTACGCACCCATCGCCCTGACCTGATCATCAACGCGGCGGCCCACACCGCCGTCGATCTGGCCGAGAGCGAGCCGGACGCTGCGTTCGCCATCAATGCCATCGCCCCCGGAATCCTCGCCGAAGAGGCCAAGGCGTTGGGTATCCCGCTGATTCACTACTCGACCGACTACGTGTTCGACGGCACCAAACCTGCCCCGTACACCGAAAGCGACACGCCGAACCCATTGGGTGTCTACGGCCAGAGCAAGCTGGCGGGCGAGCAGGCGATTGCGGCTGCAGGCGGCGAGTACCTGATCTTGCGCACCAGTTGGGTCTATTCCAGCCGCGGCAAGAACTTCCTGCTGACCATGCAGCGCCTCCTGCAGGAAAAACCGCAGATGCGCATCGTGGCCGACCAGATCGGTGCGCCGACCTGGGCCGGGACTATCGCCAACAGCACCCGCGTGCTGATCGAGCAGTGGCAGGCCGGTAAGGCAGGGGATTGGGGTGTTTACCACCTCACTGCCCAGGGTGAGACTTCATGGTTCGGCTTTGCCCAAGCCATTGGCGAGCAACTGCGCGCCGAGGGCAAGGCCTGCGCCGAGCTGGAGCCGATCCCTTCCAGCGCCTACCCGACCCCCGCCAAGCGCCCGCTGAACTCGCGCCTGGACTGCACCCGCCTGCAACAGCAATGGCACGTCAGCCAGCCACAGTGGCAAGACGCATTGCACGAGTGTCTTGCACAGCAGCACTAGGCATAATGCGCCTGTACCCACAGGCGCGACTTCCATGACCCCACCCCTTCCGCGAAGACCCCGCTGGCGCAGCCTCGCCCTGCTGGCTCTGTGCCTGGCACCGCTGTTGTGGCCGCTGGAGCATTTGGCCGAGCGCTATTACCGCAGCGAGCTGGCCGGGCAAAACCGCCAGACCCTCGACCTCTACGTCGCCAACTTGCTGGGCACCCTGCACCGCTACGAAATACTGCCGCAGATCCTCGGGGACTTACCGGCCCTGCGCACTGCATTGGGCGCGCCCCACGTCAGCACCCACCTGGTCAATGCCAACCAGTTGCTCAAGGACGTCGCCGCCCAGGCCGGGGTAGAGGTGATGTATCTGATGGACACCACCGGCAAGACCCTCGCCGCTTCCAACTGGGACAAGCAAGACAGCTTTGTGGGGCGCAACTTTTCCTTCCGTCCGTATTTCAGCGAAGCCATGGCCGGGCGCCTCGGACGGTTCTTCGGCCTGGGCACCACCTCGGCCAAGCGCGGCTACTTCTTCGCCGCCGCGGTGCGTGACGGCGATACCATCATCGGCGTGCTGGTGGTGAAGGTCGACCTGGACCACACCGAAAGCCTGTGGGGCAATACCCCGGAACAATTGCTGGTCACCGACCACAACGGCGTGGTGATCCTCACTTCGCGACCGCAATGGCGATTCCGCGCCACGCGGCCACTGACCGCCGAAGAACGCCAGGCCATCATTGCTATCCAGCCCTACCCCACCCGCGACCCGCAGCCGTTGAGCCTCAGCAGCAGCGCTTGGCTGCGCCAGTCCACGGCTATCGCCGAGACCGGCTGGAACGTGGAAATCCTCGCGCCGCGCTCGCTGATCAACCGCCCGGTGCGCACGGTCGTCGCCGTGGGCGGTGCCACGTTGTTGGTGCTGATGCTGTTGCTGGGGTTGCTGATGCAGCGCCGCCGGCACTATCTGGAACGCATCGCCTTCGAAGCCAAGGCCCGCCGCGAGTTGGAAATGCGCGTGGCCGAGCGTACCAGCGACCTGGAGGGCCTTAACCGGCGCCTTAAACAGGAAGTGCTGGAGCGCGAGCATGCCCAGCAAGAACTGGTGCGCGCCCAGGATGATCTGGTCCAGGCCGGTAAACTCTCGGCGCTGGGCACCATGTCGGCGAGTATCAGCCATGAATTGAATCAGCCACTGGCGGCGATTCGCAGCTATGCCGAAAACGCCGAGATCCTGCTCGACCATGAGCGCACCAACGATGCCCGCGGCAACCTCAAGCTGATCAGTGAATTGACCGGGCGCATGGCCTCGATCATCGCCCACTTGCGTGCCTTCGCCCGCCGTGACCGTCACGCGCCGGAGAGCGTGGCCCTGCAACCGGCACTGGATGACGCCCTGGCATTACTGGCCAAGCGTCGGCGTTCGATGGAGGTGGAGTTGATTCGCGACTTGCCAGAGGCGACCTTGTGGGTGCAGGCCGGTGAAACCCGTCTGCGCCAGGTGCTGGGTAACTTGCTGGCCAATGCTCTGGACGCCCTCACCGAAAAAGGCCCGCCACGCAGACTCTGGCTGAGTGCCGAAACCACGCCCCAGGGCGTCAACCTGTACATTCGCGACAATGGCCCGGGCTTTTGCATGGAAGCCCTGGGCCGCGCCAGCGAGCCGTTCTACACCACCAAGACGCGCACCCAGGGCCTTGGCCTGGGCCTGGCGATCTGCGACACCCTGATGCGCGCCTTCGGCGGCGAACTGTTGTTCGCCAACCACAAGGAGGGCGGCGCGCTGTTAACCTTGAAATTGCGCGCCGGCTCGCCGGGCGTCAGTCTGCAACCGTCCGAGGACCGCAGTGTATGAGTATCGACAACTCGATTCAGGTGGTATTGATCGACGACGATCCACACCTGCGTCAGGCCCTGTGCCAGACCCTGGACCTGGCCGGCCTGAAAGTCCTGCCCCTGGGAGAAGCCAACGGGCTCACCGCACGCCTGTCCCGCGACTGGCCGGGCGTGGTAGTCAGCGACATTCGCATGCCCGGCATGGACGGCCTGGAACTGCTGGCTGAACTGCACGGCCAGGACCCCGACCTGCCGGTGCTGCTGATCACCGGCCACGGCGACGTACCGCTGGCGGTGCAAGCCATGCGTGCCGGCGCCTATGACTTCCTGGAAAAACCCTTCGCCAGCGACGCGCTGCTCGACAGCGTGCGCCGTGCCCTGGCCCTGCGCCGGCTGGTGCTGGACAACCGCAGCCTGCGCCTGGCTCTCAGCGACCGCCAGCAACTCAGTACGCGCCTGGTAGGGCACTCGCCACAGATGTTGCGCCTGCGCGAGCAAATCGGTGCACTGGCCGCGACCAAGGCCGATGTGCTGATCCTCGGCGAAACCGGGGCAGGCAAGGAGGTCGTCGCCCGCGCCCTGCACGACCTCTCAAGCCGACGCAGCGGCCCGTTTGTGGCGATCAATGCCGGAGCACTGGCGGAATCGGTGGTGGAAAGCGAACTGTTCGGTCATGAACCCGGCGCGTTTACCGGCGCGCAAAAGCGCCGCATCGGCAAGTTCGAGTTTGCCAATGGCGGCACGCTGTTTCTGGATGAAATTGAAAGCATGAGCCTGGATGTACAGGTCAAGTTGCTGCGCCTTTTACAGGAGCGCGTCGTGGAACGCCTGGGTGGCAATCAGTTGATCCCGCTGGATATCCGCATTATCGCCGCCACCAAGGAAGACCTGCGCCAGGCCGCCGACCAGAGCCGTTTCCGTGCCGACTTGTATTACCGCCTCAATGTGGCGCCGCTGCGCATTCCCCCGCTACGGGAACGGGGTGAAGATGCGCTGATGCTGTTCCAGCACTTCGCAGACGAGGCCAGCAGCCGCCACGGCCTGCCCTTGCACGAACTGCAACCGGGCCAGCGCGCACTGTTGCTGCGCCACAGCTGGCCAGGCAATGTGCGGGAACTGCAAAACGCCGCGGAGCGTTTCGCCCTCGGCCTGGAATTGGCTCTGGATAACACCCAGGACCACCCCGCCGCCGGCGTGCTGACCTCCACGCCCGGAGGCCTGAGCGAGCAAGTCGAACAGTTCGAAAAAAGCCTGATCGCCGCCGAACTGACCCGCCCCCACAGCTCTGTGCGCAGCCTCGCCGAAGCCCTGGGCGTACCGCGCAAAACCTTGCACGACAAACTGCGCAAACACGGCCTGAACTTCGCCGACAGTGCCGGCCAGAGCGCCGATGACGAATGACATCGTCCACCTACAAAGAGGCCGCCATGAGCCGTGATAGCCGTTACCTGGAATCCATCCTTCACCACGACATCCCACTCACCCGGGAAATGGGCCTCAGGGTGCTCGACTGGCAACACGACCAACTGCAACTGCACCTGCCCTTGCAAGCCAATATCAACCACAAGAGCACCATGTTCGGCGGCAGCCTCTACTGCGGCGCGGTGCTGGCGGGTTGGGGTTGGCTGCACCTGAAGCTGCGTGAAGCCGGGATTGAAGACGGGCACATCGTGATTCAGGAAGGTCAGATCAGCTACCCGCTGCCGGTGACCCAGGACGCGACAGCCATTTGCGCGGCGCCGGATGAAAAGATCTGGAAACGCTTTGTGGCGACCTACCAGCGCTATGGGCGGGCGCGGTTGGCGCTGGAGACGTGGATTGTGAATGAAGGCAGTGCAGAGCGTGCCGTCGTCTTTACCGGCCAATACGTCCTGCATCGCTAGCAGCCATGACACAAAACAACTGTGGGAGCGGGCTTGCCTGCGATAGCGGTGGATCAGCCAATACCTGTATGACTGACACTCCGCCATCGCGGGAAAGCCCGCTCCCACATTTTGCTCTGCAGTGGCCTTAAGATCTGGCCAGGGTCAACAGCCGCTCACGCCACGCCGCCTTGGCCGGCAACGCCAGAAAGAACGGGTTCAGCAACGACTCCCGCGCCGGGTAACTGAACGGTTTGCCATTCAACTCCAATACTTCACCCCCAGCTCCTTCCAATACACCCTGGGCCGCTGCGGTATCCCACTGCGAGGTCGGCGCCAGGCGCGGATAACAATCGGCACTGCCCTCGGCTAATAAGCAAAACTTCAAGGAGCTGCCGATATTCGCCAGTTTCAACTCGCCCAAGCCTTCACTGAGGCCATTGAGCAGGCGCTCCTGCTCAGGGCTGGTATGACGACGGCTGGCCACCACCGTAAAGGCCTCACCCGAGGCCGGGGCCTGGCGTACTTGAATCTGCTTGGGCGCTGCATTGACGTCCGACCGCCAAGCCCCCAGGCCCGCGCCGCCGAAGTAGCAACGGCCAGTGGTCGGTATCGACACCACGCCGAACACCACGCGGCCCTGTTCGATCAATGCAATATTGACGGTGAACTCTTCACTCCCAGAAATGAATTCCTTGGTGCCATCCAGAGGGTCCACCAACCACCAGCGCTGCCAGCCGGCACGCACGCTCTGATCGATATCGGCGTCCTCTTCAGACAGCACTGGAATGCTTGGGTCCAGCGCGGTGAGGCCTGCGAGAATGAGATGGTGGGCAGCCAGGTCGGCAGCCGTCACGGGAGAATCATCCGCTTTGGACGTCACGGCTACCTCGGCACGCCAGTACGGCAGGATGGCTTCACCCGCCTGCCGAGCCAATTCAATGACCGGTGCGATAAACGGGTGGCCTAAAAACAGTTCGCTCATGCGGTGAACGCTCCACGCTGGGTCAACAGGTCTCTTACCAGATACAGCGCAGCCAGGGCGCGACCTTCGCTGAACTGCTCGTTTTGCGCCAGCGCCGACAGCTCACGCAGGTTGACCCGGTCTACCCGCATTGGTTCGGGCTCATCACCTTCAAGACGCTCTTCGTAGAGATCGGTAGCCAACACCACCTGGATCTTCTGGCTCATATAGCCGGGCGACAATGACAGCTCGGTGATGTGCTCCAACTGCCGTGCACCGTAGCCGGCCTCTTCCTTGAGTTCGCGGTCTGCCGCTGCAAGCACGTCTTCGCCGGGCTCGATCAGGCCTTTGGGCAACGACAATTCATATTCGTCAGTGCCGCCGCAGTATTCTTCCACCAGCACTGCATGATCTTCATCGATCATCGCCACAATCATCACAGCGCCGTAGCCCGTGCCACGCCCGACAAGACGCTCATAGGTCCGCTCAACGCCATTGGAAAAGCGTAATTGCACTTCCTCCACGCGGAACAAACGGCTACTGGCGACTATTTCGCGGGCGAGGACAGTGGGTTTCTGGCGCATAAACGGCTCCTTGGCGTGATCGGGTTACTATACCGTGGCTTTTCCGATTGTCTGTGTCGGATATTTTTACTTACATGAGACCCCACCATGCCCTCTCTGCCCTGGCACGCCATCGACACCGTCCTGCTGGACATGGACGGCACCCTGCTCGACCTGCATTACGACAACCACTTCTGGATGGAACACCTGCCGCAACGCTATGCCGAACTGCACGGCGTAAGCCGAGCCATGGCCGAGATGGAGTTGCAGCCACTGTTCGAGCGTAACGCCGGACAGTTGCAATGGTATTGCCTGGATTTCTGGAGCGCCGAGCTCAAGATCCCGGTGCGCGAACTCAAGTTGGAAACCGCCCACCTGATTGCCCTGCGTCCGGATGCCGATACCTTCCTGGCGGCGATCAAACAGGCCGGCAAGCGCGTGATCATGATCACCAACGCTCATCGTGATTCGCTGTCATTGAAGTTGGAGCGCATTGAACTGGCGCCGTATTTCGAGCGATTGATCAGCTCTCACGACTACGGTTTCCCCAAGGAAAACCCGCAATTCTGGGAGGCCTTACAAGCGGATATCCACTTTGACCCGGCCCGTAGCCTGTTTATAGATGACACTTTGCCGATCCTGCGCAGTGCCCGGGATTTCGGCGTGGGACATTTACTGGCAGTGAAAGAACCTGATAGCAAAAAAGGCTCAAAGGACACCGCAGAATTTGCGGCCGTCGGGGATTATCGAGAACTCATCGCCGGGCTTATGTAGGAGCGAGCTTGCTCGCGAAAAACGTCAACGATAACGCGTGCTTCCTGGATAAACGCGGTGCCTGTGAGTTTTTCGCGAGCAAGCTCGCTCCTACAAAAGGGCGAGCTTGCTCATTTTATCCTGCGTATTACTCAGGGATGCGCAGTGTCTGGCCCGGGTAGATCTTGTCCGGGTGCGACAACAGTGGCTTGTTAGCCTCGAAAATCTTGTTGTACTTATTCGCGTCGCCATAGACCGTTTTAGAGATTGCGCTGAGAGTGTCACCGCTTTTCACAACAACAAAGCGTGAAGCCACCACGACTGGACCACTGACAGTAATCTGGTCATCCACACTTGCCACGCCGGCAATGTTGCCCAGCGCCAACAGGATCTTTTCTTTCTCTTCCTGCGTGGCCACTTCACCGGTCACTGTGACCTTGTCGCCATCCACCGTGGTTTGCACGTTTGGATTACCCAGGCCCACCTTGCTCACATGCTCCTTCAACTGCTCACTGGCGTTCGCATTACCCGGCGTCAACAGGTCGACAATCTTTTCGCCGGCTTCTTTGATAAAGCTAAAAATACTCATGGTGCGCTCTCCTTGGGATTTAATTTCCAGATGCCCAAGACTAGACCAGTCCTGCCGACTTGGGTTCCAGACTGGCTAAAGACTCAAAAGTATCGCAATCACCCCTGCCTGGAATAAGCCCGACTAAAACGCGGGTGAACCTTGATCGACGCCCTCTATCAATAGATCAATACAGGCGATTAGACGCGACCCTTTGTCGCGCCTAGTCTAATCACTGATCAATCCGCCGGTGGTACTGCCCCATGAACGCCAAGCGCCCTCACTGCGCGGCGCCCGCTCTCGAATCGACCGCGCCCGTCGCCAGCCAGAGCTATCACTATTGCAATCTTGAACACACTGAATTCGCCAGCAGTGCGCTGGCCGAAGAGGTGGCGTTGGCGATTGCCTACAACGATATCAGCCAGGCGGTGATGCTGGTGACGCCTACGGACCTGGAAGACTTCATTGTAGGTTTCAGCCTCGGCAGCGGCATTATCACCGACGTTAACGATATTTATGACCTGAAAATCAGCGGTTCGGGCGCAGCCCAGTACGCCCAGGTACAGGTGTCCAGCCGTGCGTTCTGGAACCTCAAGCAGCAACGCCGCCAATTGGCGGGCACCAGCGGCTGCGGCCTGTGTGGCGTGGAAGCGGTAGAGCAAGCATTGCCCGACCTCCAGGTACTGCCCGGCGCGCCCTTGCCGCCGGCGCAGTGGCTCGACGGCCTGCGCCAGCGTATCAGCGCATTCCAACCCCTGGGCCAGCACAGCGGCGCCGTGCATGCGGCGGTGTTTATGAACAGCCAGGGGGAATTGCTGATGGGTCGCGAAGACATCGGCCGGCATAACGCCCTGGATAAATTGATTGGCGCGTTGATCCGCCAAAAGATTCCGACCGACGGCGGCCTGGCGATTGTTACCAGCCGCTGCAGCCTCGAATTGATTCAGAAAGTCTTGCGCGCGGGTATCCAGACCCTGGTCAGCCTGTCGTCGCCCACCGGCCTGGCCTTGCAATGGGCGCGCCGGCACAACCTCAACCTTATCCACCTGCCGCAAAAAAGCGCGCCACGGGTCTATAGCCCTGCGATGGAGCACCAGCCATGAGCCTTCACCACCAAGCCGACCAGACCCCAACACCACGCTACAAGCCCTATAAAGGCCCAGCCGGTGGCTGGGGCGCTCTGATCAGTGTGGCGCAAGCCTGGCTGACCAGTGACAACGCCCTGAAAAACCTGCGCATGATGCTCAAGACCAATCAGAACGGCGGCTTCGACTGCCCGGGCTGCGCCTGGGGCGACTCGCCGGAAAGCGGCATGGTCAAGTTCTGCGAAAACGGCGCCAAGGCGGTCAACTGGGAAGCCACCAAGCGCCGCGTCGATGCGGCCTTCTTCGCCAAGCACAGCGTCACGGCGTTGCTGGAGCAAAGCGACTACTGGCTGGAGTATCAGGGCCGCCTGACGGAGCCAATGCGCTATGACGCCGAGAGCGATCGCTACCTGCCCATCAGTTGGGATGCAGCGTTCGATCTGATCGGCAAGCACCTCAACGCGCTGCCCAGCCCGAACATGGCCGAGTTCTACACCTCGGGCCGCGCCAGCAACGAAGCCGCCTACCTGTACCAGTTGTTCGTACGCGCCTTTGGCACCAACAACTTCCCGGACTGCTCGAACATGTGCCACGAAGCCAGCGGCGTAGCCCTGGCGCAGAGTGTCGGCGTGGGCAAAGGTACCGTAACCTTTGATGACTTCGAACATGCCGATGCCATTTTCGTCTGGGGCCAGAACCCCGGCACCAACCACCCACGCATGCTCGAGCCGCTGCGCGAAGCGGTGAAACGCGGCGCTCAGGTGGTGTGTATCAACCCGCTGAAAGAGCGCGGCCTGGAGCGCTTCCAGCACCCGCAACATCCGCTGGAAATGCTCACCAACGGCGACAAGCCGACCAACACCGCCTACTTCCGCCCGGCGCTGGGTGGCGATATGGCTATCTTGCGTGGCATGGCCAAGTTCCTGCTGCTGTGGGAACGCCAAGCCCTGGCCGAAGGCAAGGAAGCGGTGTTCGACCACGACTTCCTCAATGAGCACACTGCCAACGTCCTGGAATACCTGGGTCAGATCGACGACACCTCGTGGGAGGAGATCGTCGAGCAGTCCGGCCTGACCCTGGTGGAGATCGAGCAAGCGGCACGCATGTACGCCAGAGGCAAGAATGTAATCATGTGCTGGGCAATGGGGATTACCCAGCACCGCCACTCGGTGCCGACTATCCAGGAAATCGCCAACCTGATGCTGCTGCGCGGCAATATCGGCCGCCCAGGTGCCGGGCTGTGCCCGGTGCGTGGCCACAGTAACGTACAGGGCGACCGCACCATGGGCATCAACGAACGCCCACCGGTGGCGTTTCTGGACGCGCTGGAGCGTCGTTTCCAGTTCCAGGTGCCTCGCGACAATGGCCATAACGTGGTGGAAGCGATTCACGCCATGCTTGAAGGCCGCTCCAAAGTCTTTATCGGCCTGGGCGGCAACTTTGCCCAAGCCACGCCAGACAGCACGCGTACCTTTGAAGCGCTGCGAAATTGCGACCTGACCGTGCAGATCAGCACCAAGCTCAACCGCAGCCACCTGATGCACGGTAAAGATGCGTTGATCCTGCCGTGCCTGGGCCGCACCGACATCGACATCCAGGCCGACGGCCCGCAAGCGGTGACGGTGGAAGACTCGTTCAGCATGGTCCACGGCTCCAACGGCCAGCTGCAACCGCTGTCGAAACTGATGAAGTCCGAGCCGGCGATCCTGGCGGGCATTGCTGCCGCCACCCTGGGCAGCAAGCCCGTGGATTGGAACTGGCTGGTGGCCGACTACAGGCGCATCCGCGACCTGATCGCCGACACCATCCCAGGCTTCAAGGACTTCAACGAGAAGATCAAGCATCCAGGCGGTTTCTATCTGGGTAACTCCGCCGGCACACGGCGCTGGAACACTCCGTCAGGTCGCGCCAACTTCCGCCCGAACATCTTGCCCAAAGACCTGATCCACGAGCGCACCCACGCCACGGGCCGAGTGCCGGACCTGATCATGCAGTCAATGCGCTCCCATGATCAGTACAACACCACCATCTACGGCCTGGACGACCGTTATCGCGGGGTCAAAGGCCAGCGTGACGTGCTGTTCGTCAACGAAGCCGACATCATCCGCCTGGGCTTCAAGCCGGGGCAGAAGGCAGACATCGTGTCTCTGTGGGAAGACGGTCGTGAGCGCCGCGTGAAGGGCTTTACGCTGCTGGCATTTGATATTCCGGCGGGGCAGGCGGCGGCTTACTACCCCGAAGTGAACCCGTTGGTGCCGTTGGAAAGCACTGGCGATGGTAGCCATACGCCAACGTCCAAGTTTGTTGCGATTCGCTTGGAAGCGGCGAGTGACAATGGGTTGATCATGGCGCGCTCGGCCTGACTTGATCCGAGATATGTGTTTCTTGAACTACCGCTTTCGCGGGCAAGCCCGCTCCCACACTGGGATGGGTTCACCATTGAGACTGTGTGGACCGATCGAATGTGGGAGCGGGCTTGCCCGCGAAGAGACCAGCACAAGCACCGCACATTCTGCAGGCACAAAAAAAGGCCGCTTTTGCATAAAAACGGCCGTTCCGAAGTAGCTAAAGACCCGTAAAAACGACTTAAGTTCCCCATACAAAACAGCAACTTAGCAAATTGTATACAACCTCTGCCGCCGGTCGGATTTCGATTGTCAGCGCCTCGATACAACCTCAGGATCGCGCCGTCATCCCTTGAGGTTTCCCTGAATGAAGTTCTCCTCGATTCTCTTGTTGTCCCTTGGCCTGGTCAGTGGCGCAGCCATGGCAGGCGGCACCACCGAAGCCGGTGTAGGCGGCGCATTGGGTGGGGTACTAGGTTCCGTTGTCGGCCAGCAGCTGGGCGGCAACACCGGTTCGACCATTGGCGCGGCCCTGGGCGGCGCAGGCGGTAGTGCAGTCGGCGCCGACAAACGTAGCCGTGGCGAAGCCGCCATTGGTGGCGCACTGGGCGCAGCCGGCGGTAACGTCGTAGGGCGCAGCGTTGGCGGCAGCACTGGTGCACTGATCGGCTCCGCAGCCGGCGGTGGCGCGGGCGGCGCGCTAGGCAACTACATGGGTAACGAAAGTGATCGCGACAGCCGCCATTACCGCGATCGCGACCGTGACGATCGTCGCTACTACCGCGATGGCCACCCAGGTCGCGGCCATGCCTATGGGCATCGCAAGAACAAGCATCGTTATCGCGACTGATAAACCCGCGCTCTGACGAACACATCCGATGTGGGAGCCGGGCTTGCCCGCGATAGCAGTGAATCAGGTTTAGACGTACTGCCTGATACTGCGCCATCGCGGGCAAGCCCGGCTCCCACATTTGGTCTGTATTGCTTGTAGGTGCGTCAAACCAGCAGCCGCTGCATCGCTTCGCGCAACATTCCCGGAATCGGCACTGGCTGGTTCGAGGCTCGGTCCACAAACACATGGACAAAGCGCCCCGCCGCACGCGCCTCCTGCTCGCCCGCCTTGAATACCGCCAGCTCATACTGCACCGAGCTATTGCCCAGCTTGCCCACCCGCAGACCGACCTCAATGCACTCGGGAAAAGCGATCGAGGCGAAGTAATCGCAGGCCGAACTCACCACAAACCCCACCACTTCACCGTCATGAATATCCAACCCGCCCTGTTCGATCAGGTAGGTATTAACGGCTGTATCGAAGAAGCTGTAGTAAGTGACGTTATTCACATGGCCGTAGGCATCGTTGTCGTGCCAACGCGTGGTGATCGGTTGGAAGTGGCGGTAATCGTCGCGCACAGGCGTTGAGTCAGGCATCGGCAAGTCTCATCAAAGTTGATCCAATTGAGCATGGGCCCAGTCGCGCACCTCGGCGTAGGGGTAGTCTTCCAGCGCAGCAAAACCGGGAATGCCTCGCGCCTTCAACTTGGTAAACAACGGTACGCTGATACCGCCAAGGAAACGCGTCAAACGCTCCGCATTCGGCAAGTGTCCCGTGTGCTCATGATGCCTGTGGATAAAATCACCGCACAGCCCCATGAAGTTTTTATCCACAAGCGGCGGCAGGCTCGGCGGCGCCGGCAGATGGGCGACCTGGCCGTGGCATACCGAACAATGCCCGCAACGCCGGGGCGCATTATCATCACCAAAGTAGTGCGCCAGACGTTGCCCCAGGCAGTGGTCGGTGGCGAACAGGTCGAGCATGGCGTGAATCCGCGCGACCTCCGTCACCTCATGCTGCTTGAAGCCTGTGTATAACTCGGCGCTTAACGCGTGGGGGTCGAAATGGGTGTCGAGCAAACTGTAGACCTCAGTCATCTGCTTGCTTTCGAGCTCGATCAGGCCCTGCTCCTGAAAATAATCCAGTGCCTTCACCACCCGACTACGCTCGGCATTGTGCTGTTGATAAAGCGCATCGAAATCGACCGTCGCCCAGGTTTTAGCGCGCTTGCACACCTGGATGATCGCCGCGACAAACTGCTGCCGCTCGCCGGAAAAACGCGCCAGCAAGGCTTCGGGTTCGATCAGGTATTTGAAACGGTATTCCGCATAAAACGCATAGCGCGGCGCGATCACGCCCTTGAGCTCCAACTGCACCAGGAGCGTCTTGAGCGGCAACTCGCGAATATTGCTGTGGTCCGACAGCGACCTGAGCAGGAACTCCCACTGCCCTTCACTACGCGCGGCCTGCAATTCCTCCAGTACGCGCAAAATGCCGTCCTGCTCCGGCGTATCACCGTACACGAAGTTTTCCAGCACATTGAGGCTGTCGCGGTTGGCCAACACCAGGCAATCCGACGGCTGCCCGTCACGCCCTGCGCGGCCGATTTCCTGGCTGTAGTTCTCGATTGACTTGGGCAGGTCGAAGTGCACGACATTGCGGATGTCACTCTTGTCGATGCCCATGCCAAACGCGATAGTTGCGACAATGCAATTGGAACGCCCGCCCATGAAACGCTGCTGGATACCTTCGCGTTTTTCATGGGGCAGCCCCGCGTGATAAGCCTCGGCCTGAATACCGTGGCGGTTCAGATGCTCGGAAATCTGTTCGGCGGTTTTCTGCAAGGTGACGTAGACAATACTCGGCTGGTTGGCCCGCGCTTTCATCCACTCCACCAGCCTGCGGCGTTTGTCGTGGCCGCTGACCGGTTCCACCAGCAGGTTGAGGTTTGGGCGATAGAAGCCCGTGGTCACTACATCTTCGGCAGCAATGGAGAACTTGGCCTGCATGTCGGCGATCACCTGGGGCGTGGCCGTGGCCGTCAGCAACAGCGCCTGAGGGATGTTGAACTGGCGCTGG
Source organism: Pseudomonas sp. PA-7-1E (assembly GCF_021605325.1). Classification (NCBI taxonomy): domain Bacteria; kingdom Pseudomonadati; phylum Pseudomonadota; class Gammaproteobacteria; order Pseudomonadales; family Pseudomonadaceae; genus Pseudomonas; species Pseudomonas sp. PA-7-1E. Next base: position 69,177 of record NZ_WKFA01000020.1, on the reverse strand, counting down.
TAGTCCGGCAGCTTCAAATAATCCGGGCGGAAGTTGTGGCCCCATTCGGAGATACAGTGCGCCTCGTCTACCACCAGCAACGAGATCTGCACGCTGTTCAGGAAATTACGGAAACGCTCGTTCTTCAAACGCTCCACGGAAATCATCAGAATCTTGAGCTCGCCCGATCGCGCACGGGCCATTACATCATTGGCCTCATCACGGCTCTGGGCCGAGTCAATACTGCCCGCCGAAATGCCATGACGCTGCAGGAAACCCAATTGGTCCTGCATCAACGCCAGCAACGGCGACACCACCAGCGTCAGGTGCGGCAGCAACACGGCCGACAACTGGTAACACAAGGATTTGCCCGAGCCCGTAGGGAAAATGGCGGCGGCAGATCGCCCAGCCAGCACGGCGCTGACCGTCTCTTCCTGGCCCAAGCGAAAGTGTGGGTAACCAAAGACCTGCTGGAGGGTGTCGTGCATAAGGCTGTCACTCCATTGACCGCTGAGTTGGCTCAAAAACATAGCCCGGGATTCTCAGCGAATCGAGAAAGGTCGCGAGGAAAAAAGAGACAGGATGATACACAGAGGGAAGGATGGCTCAGGGCCGAAGTGGGACTTTTCCTAGAAAGTAACAAGACGCAGCAGATACAAATGTGGGAGCTGGCTAGCCCTCTCCCACATTTCAAAACCGTGCTACTGCTGAATCAGCGGTTTTGCACCCGCTCGATCGCCGTGTCATACACCGGGTTGGCCTTTTGCTCCTTGGCCAACTGGTAATGACGCAGCGCATCCGGGAACTGCCCGGCCGCTTCGTAGATGCGTGCAATGTTGTAGTAGGCACCGGCGCGCACAGTCGCGGCATTGGTACCGGTGGCCAGGGCGATAGCCTTGCGGTTGGCCCAGATCGACTCCGCGGTATTGCCGGCTTTCTGATACGCCAGGCCCAGGTTGCCGTAAGCCTTGCCGAAGCTGTTATCCAGCTCGATGGCTTGACGGAAGAAGTCGATGGCCTGGTCCAGGTTACCGGCCTGGTAGGCCGCTTCGCCCTTGAGGCTCAGCCTCTTCGCATCGGCCTGTACCGACGAGCTCACCGTCACGGCGGTGACGGCAACGCTGTCGTCCAGCAACGGCTTGACCTCGTTGAGTACATCTTCGGCGCCGACTCTCACGCCGGTGAAGGTGTTGATGTCCTGGAAGTCGCCACTGCCGGTCATGCGGAACACGGTCCACAGGTTGCCTGTGCGGTTCTGCGGCACATAGTAAGTGCGTACCAGGGATTGCCCCATGTACACGAACACCTTGGCCTCACTGTTGGACAACTCGCTGGAAGTGGGAGAGCCGCTGTTGGAATAGTCGTGCACGGCATAGACGTAGCTTTCGCCGTAATGCTTTTTCTGCAGGGTGATGGTCTCCGGGCCATAGCTATCGGTGTCATCCACGTCCAGTTCGGCGTCGGTGCCCTTTTTATTGTTGAAGAAGATGTTATTGCCGGGGAAGATCATATGGGAGTCGAGGTCGCGCGGAGCCTTGCCCCAGGTCAACACTACACGCAGGCCGTCGAGATTTTCCATCACCGGGCTGATGGCATAGGTCATGCCTTTACACGGGCACTTCACCACCAGGTTGGAATAGCCAGGCTTCTTGATGATCAGCAGGTTGCTGGCATCGTCAGCCGCTTCACTGGTCAGCGTTACCTGGCCTTGCGCGTTGGTACGGCCCACCACGTTCTGCGCGCCATTACGTTGCAGCAGCACTTCGGCATCGGCGATTTTCTGGTCCTTGACCACCGCGCTGAGCACTTCAATCGGCAACTGCTCGGCCTGGGCAGAAAACGCCACCGCACACAAAGATATCGCCGAGGCGACACGAAGCAAACCCATGCTTAACTCCCTTTAAGTAGTGGGCGGAATCGCCCTGCAAGATTTTGCGGTGAAACATACGCTGAAATGAGCTCGCTGGCAGATTTTTTATACAAGTTGTGACGGGCGCTTTATCCCGCCTACCGAGCTACGCATTGCGCTACATTCAAGCCTTGCTCTCCAAGAGGACGCAGCGATGAGCGAACTGACGTTTGAGCAAAAACAGGATCACTATCACAAGATCCGGCGTTCCAATTACTTGGCCAGCCTGCGCCTGGAAGGGTTGGATACCCAACCGACCGACGTCGACAAACCCCTGCCGACACGCGAAGCCGTCCTTGCCAAGTACCGCAACACCTCTAGCTGATGCTCGACAAATACGGGGTGGGCCAGGCCCCATACTGCTACCCCGGTAGCAGCACTCTGCGCAACCGCCTCGATTTGCTCGATGAAGCACGCCTGCACCAGGCCGGGCGGGAATTATCCGAAATCGCCGTAGGCAACCTTCCACTCTTTCCGCCACCCTACGACCTTGATCGCCTGTCACCCGCTTCTCATCGACACTCAAGCATCAGCCAAAGACATCCAATCCGCCGCCCACCAGCGTATCCGCGCCGCCAGCGACTGATTGGAAACTTTCTCTTGCCTGACCTTCGAACACGCTGACCTCAAAGACATTTCCCACATCATTAATGCGCTGTACCTGCTCGTACAGGACGGCTGTGATTTGTTGGAAGCCGCGCAACACGTTCAGCTGCAACCTGAACAAGCGCAAGTCTAAGCAACACCTGTGTAGGAGCGAGCTTGCTCGTGAAAATCGCCAACGATGACGCGGTAAATCAGAAAAAACGCGGCGCCCTTGAGTTTTTCGCGAGCAAGCTCGCTCCTACAACTGATCAGCTTTACCCATCACATCGTTGCAAGCCATAAATGCCGGAGGCTTTTGTAAGATACTGCCAAACGTCACGCCATCCGTTTCCCAAACTGCTTCAAATACCCGTTCAACCCTCTATACCAGTTACGCGTAGCCGACTGAACATAACCTCCTATCAACTGTCTCGGAAAAAACCGTGAACATCGAAAGGACTCAATATATCGGCCACTATGGCATCACTTTCACGGTAATTCGACTCACCGTGATGCCAAGCAATCGACAAGAGCTAGCCACACTTTGCTTGCTGGAAGCAAAAGCTTCAGCGATAGAGGTCCGCTTGCGGCTTCAGAAGTTGTACGAAAGGATGCTCGCCCGAGATCTACCCTGCGTCATGACAGTGGCCGTCTCAAAGCCACTGACCAGGAAGCACGCAGATAGCTTGAACAATCGGAACAACCTCATAAAAGAAATCATTTCTGGCGCAGTTGCAGCCCCTGTCGGGATCATATCCAGCAAAGCAGAATCGATAGTCGAGAACGCTATCAGCGATTTGATTTCTCGCAGGATCCGCAACTTTCACAGCGCAGACATCGTCATCGGCCTGGATGCTCAGGTCAGCGGTGGCATAGGCCCGCAGCGCTCAAGTGTCTCAATGCATGTGCACTCCAGATGAACTTTAGTCAATGGCTTTACCTACAAACAGCGCTATTGTTCGCTCTCCATCTGCTGCTGTATTACAAAATCACTGACGGCACGTTAAGAACGCGTTTCGCCGTTACCTTCATCGTAACGGGACTGCTTCTGTTGTTCTGGCTACCCTACATCGCCATTGTCCTGAACATTCAACTTCTTCCCCTGGCCTTGTTCTTGATAGGCTTGGTTCTCTTCATCACGCGAAACAAATACCGCCTGCAACGTGACAGGCCCCCTCACCCACTCCTGCGTGCCCCCACCATGAACCTGGCCCCCAACTTCCCAGAAGACCCTGCCATGCAGCAACTTGTGCAATTGCTGCATGAAGAAATCGGCTTGCCAACACACAAGACCATTGGCTTGCACACCTCACTGAACTTCGACCTCGGGTGCGATGGTGCTGAGGCCAAGCAATTCATGGAGGCGCTGGAGCAGGATTTTGGTGTCGACCTGAGCGACTACGACGCTTATCGTTACTTCCAGCCGCCGGTGTTCGACGTGTTCCTGAAGCGTCGCGCCAAAGGCCGTGGTGACAAGATTCCGCTGACCATCGGCATGCTCTACCTGGCGATCAAGACCCACCGCTGGGACACGCAGACGCTGGAAAACCTGAGCTGAATCCAATGAAGGATTTTTTGTAGGAGCGAGCTTGCTCGCGAAAAACTCACAGGCGCCGCGTTCATTCAGCAAGCACGCGTTATCGTTGACGTTTTTCGCGAGCAAGCTCGCTCCTACAGTATTAGGGCAAGCCTGCTCCCACACTGGATCTGCGCTAATCTGGCGAGCCGTATAAATAACAAGGACCTTACATGGACGTAACAATGGGCCTGCTGGCCGCCCTGCTCTGGGGCGGCACGGACTTTCTGGTGGGCCTCAACGCCCGAGCCGTTGGCGTAAAACGCGCGGTGTATTTCGGCCAAGCCCTCGGTTTTTTGATCATGACCCTCCTGCTGGTCATTTTCCCAGCCTTCCTTTTCAAATCCCTTGATGCACCGTTAAGCGTTTGGCTCCTGGGCGTCGCCGCCGCTCTGCTGACGGTGTCCGGCGCCCTTGCGCTGTCCAAAGCCTTTGCCTTGGGCAAAGCGGCCATCGTCGCGCCATTGGTGACGTCCTATGGGGTCGTGACCACCTTGCTGTCCTGGGCCAGCGGTGAACACATCAGCCTGATACAACTGGGCTGCATCGCCCTGTGCGTGATCGGCGTTGTGCTGTCCAGCATTCACAAGGACAACGGTACGCCTCACAACAACCCGCGCCTGTCCATTGCCTACGCCATGTCCGCCGCAACCCTGTACGGCACCAGTTTCTGGCTGCAAGGTCGCTACACACTGCCAGCGCTGGGGCCAATCACCATGTTGTGGCTGGGTTACCTGGTGGGCTTGTGCGTGCTGGTGGTGATGGTGCTGAAGATCAAGGATGGCTTGAAGATCCCGCCGCTGAAAAATTGCGCGACGTTGACCGGTGCGAGCTTGATGAACCTCGGCGGGTTCTCGGCATTTTCGTGGGGCGCGATGGCCGGCTCGGTGTCGGTGGTGACGGTGATCAGTACGCTCTCTGGAGGGATCGCGGCGATCCTGGGGTTTGTATTTTTCAAGGAGCGTTTGTCAGCGGTGCAGGTCGCAGGCGTTGTACTGGTGCTGGTCGGTGCAGTGGTACTGCACATCGCCGACTAATCGCCCATAAAAAAGCCGCCTAAGAGGCGGCTTTTTTACAACGGCGAATCTTACAACTTAGGACCCGCCGCCTTGATCGCATCGCTGACTTCAAACTTCTTGAAGTTTTCGATGAACAGGCCAGCCAGAGCTTTCGCTGCTTCGTCGTAGGCAGCCTTGTCAGCCCAGGTGTTGCGTGGGTTCAACAGGCCGGTTTCAACGCCCGGTACGGCCAATGGCACGTCGAGGTTGATGGTGTCCAGGTGTTCGGTTTGCGCACCGATCAACGCACCGCTCTGGATCGCTGCAATCACGCCGCGAGTGGTCGGGATGTTGAAGCGTTTGCCGACGCCGTAGCCGCCGCCGGTCCAGCCGGTGTTGACCAGGTAGACCTTTGAGCCGAAACCACGGATACGCTTGATCAGAAGCTCTGCGTATTCGCCAGCCGGGCGTGGGAAGAACGGCGCGCCGAAGCAGGTGGAGAAGGTCGACTTGATGCCGCTGCCCGAACCCATTTCGGTCGAGCCCACCAGAGCGGTGTAGCCGGACAGGAAGTGGTAGGCCGCTTGTTCTTCGCTGAGGATCGACACAGGCGGCAGTACGCCGGTCAGGTCGCAGGTCAGGAAGATCACCGCGTTTGGCTCGCCGCCCAGGTTCTTCTCGGAACGCTTGGCAACGTGCTCCAGCGGGTAGGCGGCACGGCTGTTCTGGGTCAGGCTGACGTCGGCGTAGTCGGCGTGCTTGGCCTCGTCGATCACGACGTTTTCCAGCACAGCGCCGTGCTTGATAGCTTTCCAGATAACCGGCTCGTTCTTCTCGGACAGGTCGATGCACTTGGCATAGCAACCGCCTTCGATATTGAACACCACGCCTTCGCCCCAGCCGTGCTCGTCGTCACCGATCAGGTAACGGCTTTCGTCGGCGGACAGGGTGGTCTTGCCAGTGCCGGACAGGCCGAAGAACAGGGTCACATCGCCTGCTTCGCCAATGTTGGCGGCGCAGTGCATCGGCAGCACGTCGGCAGCCGGCAGCAGGAAGTTCTGCACCGAGAACATGGCTTTTTTCATTTCACCGGCGTAACGCATGCCGGCAATCAGTACTTTTTTCTGAGCGAAGTTGAGGATCACGCAACCGTCGGAGTTGGTACCGTCACGCTCTGGTACGCACTCGAAGTTGGCCACGTTGAGCACTTGCCACTCTTCACGACCGGCCGGGTTGTACTGGGCCGGGTTGATGAACAGGCAACGACCGAACAGGTTCTGCCAGGCAGTCTGGGTGGTCATTTTCACGGCCAGGTAGTGGTCTTCTGCAGCCCCTACGTGAACATGGGAAACGAAATGCTCTTGCGCGTTATTGAACGCCTCGACGCGAGCCCACAGGGCATCGAACTTGTCGGCCGGGAACTTGCGGTTGATCGGGCCCCAGGCGATGGCGTCCTGGGTGGAAGGCTCTTCAACGATGAAACGGTCAACCGGCGAACGACCGGTGCGGTGACCGGTTTCTACGACCAGCGCGCCAGTATCGGCAAGCACGCCTTCACCGCGCTGCAGGGCTTCTTTGACCAGATCGTCAACACTCAGATCGGTGTATACGGCGTTATTGGCTTGCGTCATGAGGTTCCCCGTCGGCCTATGGCCGAGTGCTCCAAACGTTTTGTAGTAGAAAGTTGCGCACTACTACCGCGAAAAAAGTGGGCCGGATTATGCCAGAAAAGCCCAAAAAGAGTAGGGCCCTCCCGTCAGAACACCTCTAATCCGGCGTTTGTCAGGTGATTTACCTGTGCTTAAACGTTTTAGTGGCGGGTGTCGGAAGGGGTGTCGCTGCCTGCGCCGGCGAACAATTGCGCTACATCAGCCGCGTCGAACAGGTAGCGCTGGTTGCAGAACTGGCAGTCGATCTCGATATGGCCGCCATGTTCCACCACCAGATTTTGCGCATCTTCCAGGCCCAGGCTGACCAGCGCGTTACCGGAACGCTCGCGCGAGCAACTGCAGTGAAAATGCAGGCCCTGTGCGTCGAACAGGCGCACGGCCTCTTCGTGGTAGAGGCGGTGCAGGATGGTTTCGTTGTCCAGGCCCAGCAGTTCTTCGGCCTTCAAGGTGTCGGCCAAGGCGATGATATGCCGCCAGCTTTCGGCACGATCATCCTCATCCTTGATGCGATCGGCCGGCAGTTGTTGCACCAGCAAACCACGGGCGCGCTTGCCGTCGGCGTTAAGCCAGAACTTGGTGCCCACTTGCTGGGACATAACGAAGTAGTTGGTGAAGCATTCCGACAGGGTCTGGCCGTCGAGGTCGACAATACCCTGGTACCGCTGGCCTTCAGTCGGGTCGACAGTCAGTGCCAGGACGCCGTTGGGCATCAGGTCGGCCAAGGTGGCATCTGCGGCAATCTGGTCAGCCTCGTAACGGGCCAGGCCACGGATCTCGCGCTCGCTCGAGCACTCGATCATCAACATGGGCACTGGCCCTTCGGAACGAGCCTGCAAGATCAGCAAACCGTCGAACTTCATGGTGCCCACCAGCAGCGCCGCGGCGGCCATCAACTCGCCGAGCAATTGCGCGACCGGCTCCGGATAGGCGTGTTTGGCAAGGACTTCGGCATAGCTGAGCTCCAACGAAACCATCTCGCCGCGGGCATCGCTCTCATCGAAGATGAAGCGTTGGGTGAAGTCGGTATCCGGTAGATCAGTCATAGGTCTGGGTATCTGAAGTGATGACAAAATGATTACAAGGTTTATAAAATTAAACGCTTTAGCACCATCTTGGTGCGACTTCTCCTGAATTCAAGGAGCTGAATAGAGCGATGAGGGACAGTTTATGAACAATCCGGGTTTGTTCCAAGCCAACTGGAACCTCCGGCGATGGGCTCTTTGCAATCTACTCGCTATCGGACTGCTGTGTTTTTGGCTGTGGCCCACGGGCCAGATGCTCTGTGTGATTTTCGACGAGTGGCTGTTTCATCTGCTCAATGGCCCATTGGCCACGAACTCGACCTGGCTACATGTGTGGGCCGTGGCCAGCCTGCGGCCGTTTGATGCAGTGGTCGGCGTGATTTTGCTGGCGCTGTTGATCCGCGGCGACTGGGTGTTCAAGGCCGTACAGGTGCGCCAGGCGTTTTTTGGCTTCCTCGGCATTCTGCTGCTATTGCTGTTTATCCGCATGCTGTTCTCCAAACTCGCGGCGCACATGGGCTGGCAGCACAGTAGCCCGTCGATGGTCATCAGCGGCGCGATTCAAATGAGCGACTTTTTCCCAGGGTTGGAGAAAACCTGGGAATTGAAGGACCGCTCGAGCCAGAGCTTCCCCGGCGACCATGCTTCGGTGCTATTGATCTGGGCGATGTTCATGAGCGTGTTCGCCCGGCGCATCGGCCAGGTGCTGGTGATCTGGGGCCTGGCGCTGCTGTTCATGATGCCGCGGCTGGTAGCCGGCGCGCACTGGGGCCAGGACGATTATATCGGTGGCGTACTGCTGGCGCTGTTGGCGCTGGGGTGGGGGTATTACACGCCGTTTGCGGCGAAGGTGTCGGGCGCTTTGTTGCGGATGACGGCGCCGCTTTTCGGGCTACTGAGCAAGTTGCCCGTTATTGGGCGGTTGAGTGTCATGCGCACAACTCCGTAACCCCCCAGGGCTAAAAGTGGGAGCGGGCTTACTCGCGAACGCGGGGTGTCAATCAATGCATCTGTGCCTGACCCACCGTATTCGCGGGCAAGCCCGCTTCCACATTTGATCGAATTTGCATGGGCGACTCGTGCAATCAATCGTCATTGCCGCTGCCGCGAAACTTGAACAGATCGCGGCGCTGCTTCTTGCTCGGCTTGCCGTCAGTGGTCAGGCCTGAAGCCCCTGCCTTGCGCATGGCCGCAGCGTTTTCGCGCTTGGCGATGCTGGCTTCGGTCTCGGCATACAGTGCCTGCGCTTCAGGCGCGCCCCGGCGGACGATGGAAAGCGCCTGTACTACGATGGTTTTTTCATCAAAGCCTGTACGAATCTGAAACTCGTCGCCGACGCGCGGCTCCTTTCCCGGCTTGCAGCGCTCGCCGCGATGATGCACCTTGCCGCTCTCGATAGCGGCCTTGGCCAGAGCGCGGGTCTTGTAGAACCGCGCTGCCCACAACCACTTGTCCAGCCGGACCTTCTCTTCCTCTTCCTGCTTTTGAGCCACTTGAATTCCTCGCTCTGAAAAATGTCGCAACTTTACCGTTGAAACCCTTCGACGCATAAACCCCAAGGCTCACCTAAGATACGCCAGGTAGCACCCTGTTTTCGCGAGGATACGCCGTGACCGACTTTCCCCTCTCACTCACCTCGCCCAACCAGCGGTGCGTGGGTTGCCAGCAAAGCGAGCCTCTGGGGTTCGATTTCGCGTTCGCCTACCAGCCTATCGTAGACCTGCGTGACCATTCGATCTTCGCCAACGAAGCCTTGGTGCGCGGTCCCCAGGGAGAAGGCGCGCTGTCGGTGCTGGCTCAGGTCAACGAAACCAATCGCTACCGCTTCGACCAGCGCTGCCGGACCAAGGCCATCGCCGGTGCCGCAGCCCTGGGCATGCAGACTCACCTTTCCATCAACTTCATGCCCAATGCTGTATATCGTCCGGAACTGTGTATCCGCAGCACTCTGGAGGCCGCCCGGGCGCACAATTTCCCGCTGGACCGGCTGATTTTCGAGACCCTGGAAAGCGAGCACGTAGATAACTATCGCCATTTGACGAATATTCTGCGTGAATACCGCGAATTCGGCTTCAAGACCGCCATCGACGATTTCGGCGCGGGCTATTCGGGGCTGAACCTGCTGGCCGATTTCCAACCTGACTTGATCAAGCTCGACATGGCGCTGATTCGCGATGTCGACCAGGATCGTGTCCGTCAGGTGATCGTCCGGGGGATTGTCACAATCTGTGAGCAGTTGGGGGTTACTGTCATCGCCGAGGGCATCGAAAGTGCCGGCGAGCGCGACTTTCTGTCCGACTGCGGAATATTTCTGATGCAGGGCTTCTGGTTCGCCAAGCCTGCATTCAAAGCGTTGGCTGAGGTATCTCCTCAAGCCTGGGCGAATTGACCGGTTAACCATATTGAAGACATTTGACCATTTGACCGTTGTGGGTCTGCGTGAGTGGGTGGCACTTCCCGACTTGGGAGTGGCGGGCCTGCGGGCGAAGATCGACACCGGTGCCAGTACCTCAAGCCTGCACGCCACCGATATAGAGCCCTTTGAGCGCGACGGTGAAAAGTGGGTGCGTTTTACCGCGCATCTGGGCAGCGTGGTGCAACTACGTCACCGCCGCTGTGAAGCGCCCCTGGTGACGATGAAAACCATCAAGAGCTCCAACGGCCATGCACAGGTGCGCTACGTGATCAGCACTACCCTGGCCCTGGGTGATCGGGTATGGCGGGTGGAGTTCACCCTCGCCTGTCGCAAAGCCATGCGTTACCGCCTGCTGCTGGGCTCCAAGGCGCTGATTGACGGCCACTTGGTGGTCAATCCGGGCCTCAAGTACGTTCAAGACAAGCCGGTGTTCCCGGTCTCCACTATTTCTGCCCCAGGTGCTGCATGAAGATTGCTGTGCTGTCGCGAAACCCGCGTCTGTATTCCACCCGCCGCCTGGTCGAGGCCGGCACTGAACGTGGCCATGAAATGGTGGTGATCGACACGTTGCGTGCCTACATGAACATTGCCAGCCACAAGCCGCAGATCCACTACCGGGGCAAACCCCTGGAAGGCTTTGATGCGGTAATCCCGCGTATCGGCGCTTCGGTGACTTTCTATGGCTGCGCGGTATTGCGCCAGTTTGAAATGATGGGGGTGTTTCCGCTGAATGAATCCGTGGCCATTGCGCGCTCGCGGGACAAGCTGCGCTCCCTGCAACTGCTGTCGCGCCGGGGTATCGGTCTGCCGGTCACCGGTTTTGCCCACTCTCCGGACGACATTCCCGACCTGATCGAGATGGTCAATGGCGCACCGCTGGTGATCAAGGTACTGGAAGGCACCCAGGGCATCGGGGTGGTGCTGTGTGAAACAGCAACGGCGGCGGAGTCGGTGATTGAGGCGTTCATGGGCCTCAAGCAGAACATCATGGTGCAGGAGTACATCAAGGAAGCGGGCGGCGCGGACATTCGCTGCTTCGTGGTGGGCGACAAGGTGATCGCAGCCATGAAGCGCCAGGCCAAGCCCGGTGAGTTCCGCTCCAACCTGCACCGTGGCGGCAGCGCCAGCCTGATCAAGATCACCCCGGAAGAACGCATGACCGCGCTACGGGCGGCCAAGGTGATGGGGCTGAGCGTGGCGGGTGTGGACATCCTGCGCTCCAACCATGGCCCCCTGGTGATGGAAGTAAACTCATCGCCGGGCCTGGAAGGGATCGAAACCACCACCGGTAAGGATGTGGCGGGGATCATCATTCAGCATCTGGAAAAGAATGGCGGGCCGAATATGACTCGGACCAAGGGAAAGGGCTGAATACCCACATCTGCCACACGCCGCGAACCACTGTGGGAGCTGGCTTGCCTGCGATGACACCGGTACATTCAACATCGTCGTTGAATGAACTACCGCTATCGCAGGCAAGCCAACTCCCACATTTGCATTCATATTGCTTGTTAGACAGCGTCTCGAGGCAGCATCAACCCCAGCGGCAGCCGCACCCGCGCTTCCAACCCGCCGCCTTCACGGTTGCGCAACTCGACATTGCCGCCATGCATCGACGCAATCCGCCGCACAATCGCCAACCCCAACCCGGTGCCCTTGCCTCCTCGGGCGCGGTCGCCACGGGTGAAGGGGTTGAAGATACCCTCCAGCTCAGCCGGGTCGATTCCTGTGCCACGGTCCATCACGCTCAGCACCACGTAAGGCGCGGCACTGTCGCCAGAAACGTACGCCGCCACTTCCACATCGGAACCGGCATGGTGCAAGGCGTTGCCAATCAAGTTGTTCAGCAGGCGCTTCATCGACACCCGGCGTAATGCGAACGGCTGGATCGGCTCCAGGCGCGTGCGCACCTGCTCACCATTCTGGTTATAGGGCGCAACCACCTCACGCACGAGGTCGGTGAGGTCGACCTCCTCGACCACTTCATCCCGCCCGTCACGGATGAACGCCAGGAACTGGTCCAGAATAGCGTCCATGTCCTCGATGTCGCGCACCATGTCATCGGTGAGGTCGGTATGGTCTCCCATCAACTCCAGGGACAACCGTAATCGCGTCAGTGGCGTGCGCAAGTCATGGGACACCCCCGCCAGCATCAACTCGCGTTCGCGCCCGGCCTGTTCGACATCTTCTGCCATCTGGTTGAAGGCGCCGTACACCTCGGTCATCTCACTGGGCGTGTCGCTGACCGGCAAGCGCACACTGCGCCCCTGGCCCAGTTGGCGAGCGGCAAACACCAGGCGCTTGAGGGGTTGGTTGAGCTGGCGGACGAAAATCCACGCGGACGCCGTTGAAAGCAAGCCAATGGCCAGGAACCAGCCCAACACGTTCCAGATTTTTTGCCCCCTCAGCGGGTGCGGATAAAGCGGAACCTTGATCCAGGCATCCCCCAGGCTTGGCGCTCGCACCCACAGCGCAGGCGAAACATGCATACGCAGCCGCACCTCGGTGTCGGCACCCAACTCGGCCTGCATCTGGCGCTGGTAGATCTCGCTGTAAGGCCAATGCTGCTCGCCTTCAGGCACACCAGCGCCGTCAACCCGCGTCAGCGTCGACGCCTTGGCTACTTTTTCGCGGTTCTCAGGGTCTACCGCCCAATAACCACGCAACGTCAGGGCGACACCATGGCTGTACTGCCGGTCCACCAGCACGTCTTCGTTCATCAACAGATAAACCAGCGTGAGCGCCTTGGAAAACAGAACGACAATAAGCACCAGCCAGAGGGTGCGGGAAAAGAAACTTTGTGGGAACCACAGCGGGGTTTTCATAGATGAAAGCTGCACACCTTGCAGGAACGAGCGGCGCTCGCAGAATTGCAGACGCCGGGCATCCCGTCGCCCCTCATGGAGTCAAACGCCAGGATACCCGCCCCTGCAAATCATCGGTCACTTGGTTGCGGTGCCATCCGGCACAAACACATAACCCACACCCCACACCGTCTGGATATACCGCGGCTTGGACGGGTCTGGCTCGATCATCCGGCGCAATCGGGAAATCTGCACGTCGATGGAGCGCTCGAGGGCGTCCCATTCCCGGCCACGGGCCAGGTTCATCAGCTTGTCACGGGTCAGCGGCTGGCGAGCGTTCATCACCAGGGCCTTGAGCACTGCGAATTCGCCGGTGGTGAGCATGTGCACTTCTTCACCGCGCTTGAGCTCACGGGTGGCCAGCGACAATTCGTAATCGCCAAAGGTGACGCTTTCGTCTTCGCTGCCCGGTGCACCCGGTACCGCCGGTGCCTGGCGACGCAACACGGCCTTGACCCGCGCCATCAGCTCATCGGGGTTGAACGGCTTGGCCAGGTAGTCATCAGCGCCCAGCTCCAGCCCCTTGATGCGGCTCAGTTCATCGCCCTTGGCGGTGAGCATGATGATCGGGATCTGATTGTTCGCACCGCGCAGGCGCTTGCAGGCGGTGAGGCCGTCTTCACCGGGCAACATCAGGTCGAGTACGACCAGGTTGAAAACTTCACGCCCTAACAGACGATCCATCTGTTCGGTGTTCGGCACCGCGCGGGCACGATAGCCCTTGGAGTTGAAAAAACGCTCCAGCAGGCTGCTCAGCCCCGGATCGTCATCAACGATGAGAATTTTTTCGCCTTCAGCAGTTTGTGCGGTGCTGCTCATTGGATGCTCCTCTTATCTCGGCGCGCATTATGGCGTAGCTGCCGTTATACGCACCGTGTGCATTGTTAGCAGATTTTTCATCTACTGCCAGCGAACCCGCGCCCTACAAGCTGCGGCGCAGTAGCCCCCAAGGGCGGAACGCTGGTTATAATGCGGCGCCTCCGTGCAGGGCAACGTCAGATCGTTACCGTTTGCTGCCGGGCTTTTTTTACCCGCTTGTCGTGACTTTTTCGATTTCGAGGGTCAATAGCCAGCCTCTTGACCCAGGCAGCGGCGCCAGTCGGGCCGCTCAACCAGCCTCGCCGAGCCTTGTTTTTACGGGCCGGCGCGCTGATTTTAAGAATTTCAGGTGGTTTTATGGACAGCATCAACAGCCGCATCGCCGAGGAACTCGGCGTACGCCCACAACAGGTCGAAGCGGCCGTCGCTCTACTGGATGAAGGCTCCACGGTGCCCTTCATCGCCCGTTACCGAAAAGAAGTAACCGGCAGCCTCGACGACACCCAGCTGCGGCACCTGGAAGAGCGCCTGCGCTACCTGCGAGAACTCGACGAACGGCGTATCAGCATCCTCGCCAGCATCGAGGAACAGGGCAAGTTGACCCCTCAACTGGAACGCGACATCAAACTCGCGGACACCAAGACCCGCCTCGAAGACCTTTACCTGCCGTACAAACAGAAACGTCGTACAAAGGGCCAGATCGCCCTGGAAGCCGGCCTGGGTGATTTGGCCGATGGCTTGTTCAACGACCCATCGTTGACCCCGGAAACCGAAGCCGCGCGCTTCATCGACGCGGAAAAAGGCGTCGCCGACGTCAAGGCCGCCCTCGAAGGCGCCAAGTACATCCTGATGGAGCGCTTCGCCGAAAACGCCAGCCTCCTGGAAAAACTGCGTACCTACCTCAAGCAGGAAGCCATCCTCAGCGCCCGCGTCATCGCCGGCAAAGAGGAAGAAGGCGCCAAGTTCCGCGACTACTTCGAACACGACGAGCCGCTCAAAAGCATGCCGTCCCACCGCGCCCTGGCGATTTTCCGCGGCCGTAACGAAGGCATTCTCAGCTCCGCGCTGAAAGTCGGTGACGAGCTGCCGGGCACCATGCACCCGTGCGAAGGCATGATCGGTCAACAATTCGGCATCCAGAACCAGAACCGCCCGGCAGACAAGTGGCTCGGCGAAGTGGTGCGCTGGACCTGGAAGGTCAAGCTCTACACTCACCTGGAAACCGACCTGCTGGGCGAGTTGCGCGACGGCGCCGAAACCGAAGCGATCAACGTGTTCGCCCATAACCTGCACGACCTGCTGTTGGCCGCACCGGCTGGCCCGCGTGCCACCCTGGGCCTCGACCCGGGCCTGCGCACCGGTTGCAAGGTCGCGGTGGTCGACGCCACCGGCAAGTTGCTGGACCACGCTACCGTGTACCCACACGTACCGCACAACAAGTGGGACCAGACCCTGGCGATCCTGGCCGCCTTGTGCGCCAAGCACGCGGTGGACCTGATCGCCATCGGCAACGGCACCGCCAGCCGCGAAACCGACAAGCTGGCCGCCGAGCTGATCAAAAAATACCCAGCCATGAAGATGACCAAGGTCATGGTCTCCGAAGCAGGCGCTTCGGTGTACTCGGCGTCGGAGCTGGCCTCCAAGGAATTCCCGGACCTCGACGTGTCGATCCGTGGCGCGGTGTCCATCGCTCGTCGCCTGCAAGACCCGTTGGCCGAACTGGTGAAAATCGACCCTAAATCCATCGGCGTCGGCCAGTACCAGCACGACGTATCGCAGCTGAAACTGGCACGCGGCCTGGATGCGGTGGTGGAAGACTGCGTAAACGCCGTGGGCGTAGACGTGAACACCGCTTCGGTGGCACTGCTGGCGCGAATCTCGGGCCTCAACGCGACCCTGGCGCAGAACATTGTCAGCCATCGCGACGAAAATGGCGCGTTCAAAACCCGTGCTGCGCTGAAAAAAGTCGCACGCCTGGGTGAAAAAACCTTTGAACAAGCGGCCGGCTTCCTGCGCGTCATGAACGGCGATAACCCCCTGGACGCCTCGGCAGTTCACCCGGAAGCCTACCCGCTGGTGCAACGCATTGCCGCCGAAACCGACCGCGATATCCGTTCGTTGATTGGTGATGCCGCGTTTCTCAAGCGCCTGGACCCGAAGAAGTACACCGACGAAACCTTCGGTGTGCCGACCATCACCGATATCCTGCAAGAACTGGAGAAACCGGGTCGCGACCCGCGCCCAGAGTTCAAGACCGCCGAGTTCCAGGACGGTGTCGAAGACCTCAAGGACCTGCAACCGGGCATGATCCTCGAAGGCGTGGTGACCAACGTGACCAACTTCGGCGCGTTCGTGGACATCGGCGTGCATCAGGACGGTTTGGTGCATATCTCCGCTCTTTCGGAGAAGTTCATCAAGGACCCACGTGAGGCGGTGAAAGCCGGTGACGTGGTCAAGGTCAAGGTCATGGAAGTCGACATCCCACGCAAACGCGTCGGCCTGTCGATGCGCATGAGCGATACCCCCGGCGAGAAAATCGACGGTGCCCGTGGCGCTCGCCCCGGTTCGGCGCCGCGCCAGTCGCAGAACAACGCCCCGCGCAAGGAAACCACCACCGCCGCGCCAAGCAACAACGCCATGGCGTCGCTGTTTGCCAACGCTAAACAGTTGAAGAAGCGCTGATGGAAATTCCGGCCGGTTTGACCCAGAGCGCATTCAGCGAACTGATCGGCTGCCGCCTGCAACGCCTGGAAGAGGGCGTTGCCGAGGTGGCCCTGACCCTGGAGCCGCACCTGCGCAACCGCGCGGGCAAGCTCCATGGCGGGGCGATTTTCAGCCTGGTGGATATAACCATGGGCCTGGCCTGTTCCAGCGCCCATGGTTTCGACCAGCAGAGCGCCACCATCGAATGCAAGATCAACTATATTCGCGCTGTGGAAGACGGTGAGGTGCTGTGCACCAGCCGGGTGATCCACGCCGGTCGCCGCACCCTGGTGGTCGAGGCCGACGTGTATCAGAGCGAAAGGCTTGTCGCAAAAGCACAGGGCACGTTCGCTGTCCTATAGCTCCCCACCCCCGATTTGAGTTAATTTCGGCGCTGCGATAACAGCGTCGGAATTTTCTCGCTGCGCTGTAGCCCAATTCATGGAGTGAAGTCGGCAGATTCAGAGCGGGTCAAATCGACTCAAAACCAGGCGATCACGCCAGTTTCAACTTCACCCTTGTAGACCGTCCTGCCCACCCCCATATTGGGGCGACTGACGCGTGAAGGAATCCAACTTGAGCGAACTTCTCAACCGCCGCCTGGCCCTGCTCGGCAAGCGCGAACACCTCTCCCTGCTAGAGCAATGCTTGCACGGCATCGAGCGCGAATGCCTGCGCGTCACCAACGAAGGTCGACTGGCGCAAACGCCGCACCCCGAAGCCCTGGGCGCCGCGCTGACCAATGAACAGATCACCACCGACTACTCGGAATCGCTGCTGGAGTTCATCACCCCTGCCCTGCCGAACCCGGCCGATACCCTGAGCAGCCTGGACAAGATCCATCGCTTTGCCTACACCAAGCTGGGCAGCGAATACCTGTGGAGCCCCTCGATGCCGTGCCCGTTGCCGGCCGAGGAAGATATTCCGATTGCCTACTACGGCACCTCCAACATCGGCCAGCTCAAGTACGTGTACCGCAAGGGCCTGGCCCTGCGTTACGGCAAGACCATGCAGTGCATCGCCGGCATCCACTACAACTTTTCCCTGCCGGAAGCGTTGTGGCCGTTGCTCAAGGAAACAGAAGGGTTTGTCGGCACCGACCGTGACTATCAGTCCACGGCCTACATCGCGCTGATCCGTAATTTCCGTCGTTACAGCTGGCTGTTGATGTACCTGTTCGGTGCCTCGCCAGCCCTGGATGCCGGCTTCCTGCGCGGACGCTCGCATCAGCTTGAAGTCCTCGACGCCGACACGCTGTACCTGCCCTACGCCACCAGTCTGCGCATGAGCGACCTGGGTTACCAGAGCAACGCCCAGGCCGGCCTGACGCCGTGCTACAACGATTTGGCCAGCTACACCGACAGCCTGCGCGAAGCGGTGGCAACACCCTACGCGCCCTATGTCGAAGTCGGCACGCACAAGGATGGCGAGTGGGTGCAGCTCAATACCAACATCCTGCAGATCGAAAACGAGTACTACTCCAACATCCGTCCCAAGCGCGTGACCTACACCGGCGAGCGGCCGATCCAGGCGTTGATGGCCCGCGGCATCCAGTACATCGAAGTACGCTGCCTGGACATCAACCCGTTCCTGCCGATGGGAATCGACCTGCCAGAGTCGCGGTTCCTCGACGCATTCCTGCTGTACTGCGCGCTGAACGACAGCCCATTGTTCGCCAACAACGAGTGCGGCAACGCCACCTCCAACTTCCTCAGCGTGGTCAAGGAAGGCCGCCGTCCGGGCCTGCAATTGCAGCGTGACGGCCAGCCGGTGGACATGAAGGAGTGGGCGGCCGAGTTGCTGGAGAAGATTGCCCCCCTGGCCGCCCTGCTCGATCAGAGCCATGGCATCACCGAGCACAGCGAGGCATTGGACGCCCAGTTGGCCAAGGTCAAGGACCCATCCCTGACGCCGTCGGCTCAGGTATTGGCAGCCATGGCTGAGCGCAAGGAAAGCTTTGCGCAGTTCTCCCTGCATCAAAGCGAAGTCCATGCCGAATACTTCCGCAAAGAACCTTTGGCGCCTGAGGAACAAGCGCACTTTGAAGAACTGGCCCGTGCGTCGCTGGCGCAACAGGCAGAGCTGGAGCAGAACGAAGTAGGCGATTTCGATGTGTTTGTCGGTTCGTACCAGGCAAGCATCCTCGCCATCAGCAACTAACCTAAGGCTCGCTCCCCCTGTGGGAGCTGGCTTGCCTGCGATAGCGGTGGGTCAGCAACCCACCTGTTGACTGATACACCGCTATCGCAGGCAAGCCAGCTCCCACATTATTCTGCCAGCCTGAAAACAGGCTTCGCCATTTACTCTCATAAGCTAATTCGAAAAAGTTATTTATTTTCGAATTCTTAGATCATTTAGTCTCCTCTCACGCCGACCCTCGGCCGCCTGATTGAGGAGCTTCCTTTGAAACTGCTGACCCCTCTGCGCCTGTTGGCCGCATTGTCCCTGGCCGGTGCCAGCCTGTTTGCCCAGGCGGCGGACGTGACCATTGCGTATCAGACCACCGTGGACCCGGCCAAAGTCGCCCAAGCCGACGGCGCCTATGAAAAAGCCACTAACGCCAAGATCGACTGGCGCAAATTCGACAATGGCGCCGACATCATCGCCGCCATCGCGTCCGGCGACGTGCAGATCGGCTACCTCGGTTCCAGCCCGCTCACCGCCGCGATAACCCGTAAAGTCCCGGTGCAAACCTTCCTCGTCGCCACCCAGATCGGCGGCGCCGAAGCCCTGGTGGCGCGTAACGGTTCGGGGATCAACAGCCCTCAGGACCTGGTCGGCAAAAAAATCGCCGTGCCCTTCGTTTCCACCGGCCACTACAGCCTGCTCGCCGCCCTTAAACACTGGAACATCGACCCGGCCAAAGTCACCATTCTCAACCTCGCCCCGCCGGCCATCATTGCCGCCTGGAAGCGCGGTGATATCGACGCCACCTATGTCTGGGACCCAGCCTTGGGCGTGGCCAAGGAAACCGGCAAGGTGCTGATCACCTCCGGGGAGCTGGCCAAGTTCGGCGCGCCGACGTTCGATGCCTGGATCGTGCGCAAGGACTTCGCCGAGAAGCACCCAGAGATCGTCACCGCCTTCGCCAAGGTCACTCTGGATGCCTACGCCGCCTACCGCAAAGACCCACAAGCCTGGCTCGCCGATTCCGGCAACGTCGACAAACTGGTGAAACTCTCCGGCGCCAAGGCCAGCGATATCCCGTTGCTGCTGCAAGGCAACGTCTACCCGTTGGCCGCCGACCAGGTAACGCTGCTGGGCGCACCGACCACCAAGGCCGTCACCGACACCGCTGCGTTCCTCAAGGAGCAAGGCAAGGTCGAGGCCGTGCTGCCCGACTACGCCCCTTATGTCAGCGCCAAGTTCATTACCAACTGACCCAGGAGTTCACTTCGATGGCCTTGCTACAACTGGAGCGCATCAGCGCACAGTACCCAGGCGCCCCGGAACCGGTACTGTCCGATATTTCACTGGAGCTTGGGCCCCAGCAATTGCTGGTCGCCCTGGGCCCGTCCGGCAGCGGCAAGACCTCGTTGTTGAACCTGATTGCCGGCTTCGTCGAACCGTCTGCCGGGCGTATCACCCTCGATGGCGTGCCGGTCAAAGGCCCCAGCGCCGAGCGCGGCGTGGTGTTCCAGGACGATGCCCTGCTGCCCTGGCAGGACGTGCTGGCCAATGTGGCTTTCGGCCTGGAACTTGCCGGCGTGCCCAAGGCGCAGCGCGACGTGCGGGCGCGTGAAATGCTCGCGCTGGTGGACCTGGCCGGTTTCGACAACCGCCGCATCTGGCAACTCTCCGGTGGCCAGAAGCAACGCGTCGGCCTGGCGCGTGCGCTGGCGGCCGACCCGCGCGTACTGCTGATGGACGAACCCTTCGGCGCCCTGGATGCCTTCACCCGTGAACAGATGCAGGAGTTGCTGCTGCAAGTGTGGCGGCGCACGGCCAAGCCGGTATTCCTGATTACCCACGACATTGAAGAAGCGGTGTTTCTCGCCACCGACTTGATCTTGCTGGCGCCCAACCCCGGCCAGATCGTCGAACGCCTGCAGCTGGATTTCGGCCAACGTTACGCCGCCGGTGAATCAGCCCGCGCAATCAAATCCGACCCGCGCTTTATCGAAACCCGTGAGCATGTGCTGGGCAAAGTGTTCTCCCAACGGCAGGTGTACGCATGAGCAGCTACGAACTTCCCGCCACGGCCACCGAGCCTGCGACACATCCCGTGATCCCGCTGCGCCGTCGCCTGAGCACGCGCTGGATCAGCCTGCTGACCCTGGCGGCCTTGCTGGCCCTGTGGTGGGCGGTGACCGCCACCGGTTTGATCGAACCTTTGTTCCTGCCGCCACCGTCCGCCGTGTTGCAAAAAGGCTGGCTGCTGGCAACCACCGGCTACATGGATTCCACTTTGTGGCAGCACCTGGGCGCGAGCCTCAGTCGCATCGGCCTGGGCCTGGGCTTTGCAGTACTGACCGCCGTGCCGGTGGGGATCGCCATCGGTGCCAACCGTATCGCCCGTGGCATTCTCGATCCGCTGATCGAGTTCTACCGGCCGATTCCGCCCCTGGCCTACCTGCCGTTGATCGTGATCTGGTGCGGCATTGGCGAGCTGTCCAAGGTGCTGCTGATCTACCTCGCTATCTTCGCCCCGATTGCCATCGCCACCGCCACTGGGGTGCGCACCGTCGACCCGGCCAAATTGCGCGCTGCGCAGTCGTTGGGCGCCAGCCGCGCGCAACTGATTCGCCATGTGATCCTGCCCAGCGCCCTGCCCGATATCCTCACCGGTGTGCGCATCGGCCTGGGCGTGGGCTGGTCGACCTTGGTGGCGGCCGAGTTGATTGCCGCCACCAGCGGCCTGGGCTTTATGGTGCAGTCGGCGGCGCAGTTTCTGGTCACTGATGTGGTGGTGCTGGGCATCCTGGTCATCGCCCTGATCGCCTTCGCCATGGAAATGGGCCTGCGCGCCCTGCAGCGTAAATTAGTGCCCTGGCATGGCCAGGCACGCTGAGTGAAGAACCCACAATGAGCAGCCTGACCGTTACCCCATTAAGCTCCGCCCTGGGCGCCCAGATCGGCGGCGTCGACATCACCCAGCCGCTGAATCCCGAACAGCGCGACGCCATTGAACAGGCGTTGCTCGACTATTCGGTGCTGTTCTTCCGTGACCAGCCGATCACCCCTGCGCAACAGGCACGGTTCGCGGCAAACTTTGGCGACCTGCACATCCACCCGATCTACCCCAACGTGCCGGAACAGCCCGAAGTGCTGATCCTCGACACCGCCGTCACGGATGTGCGTGATAACGCGGTGTGGCATACCGACGTGACGTTCCTGCCCACGCCTGCTCTGGGCGCAGTGCTCAGCGCCAAGCTGTTGCCCGCGTTCGGCGGCGATACCTTGTGGGCCAGTGGGATTGCGGCGTATGAAGCACTGTCTGAACCGCTAAAGCGCTTGCTCGATGGCCTCACCGCCACACACGACTTCACCAAGTCGTTCCCGCTGGAGCGCTTTGGCAACACCGCCGAGGACCTGGTGCGCTGGGAGGCAACACGCAAGAAAAACCCGCCGCTATCGCACCCAGTCGTGCGCACGCATCCGGTGAGTGGACGTAAATCGCTATTCGTCAGCGACGGCTTCACCACCCGAATAAATGAACTGGAACCGGCCGAAAGCGAGGCCATTCTCAAGCTGCTGTTCGCCCACGCCACCCGCCCGGAATTCACCATTCGCTGGCGCTGGCACGAGAATGATGTGGCGTTCTGGGATAACCGCGTCACCCAGCATTACGCCGTGGATGACTACCGGCCGCAGCGGCGGGTGATGCACCGGGCGACGATTCTTGGGGATGTGCCGTTCTAACGCTTGGCGACAGATCGTTCCCACGCTCTGCGTGGGAACGCCTCCTGTGACGCTCTGCGTCACGACTTTAAAGCGGACGCCGAGCGTCCGGGGCTGCATTCCCACGCAGAGCGTGGGAACGATCACCCAGTGGTGTAAGGTTATTCAGCGGTGGACGGTTTTTCCCACAGGTTGATCCCACCTTCCTGCGCAAACCTATCAATTTCCGCCAGTTCTTCTGCACTGAAGCTCAAGTTCTTCAACGCCCCGACGTTCTCGATAATCTGCTCCGGCCGGCTTGCGCCGATCAGCGCACTGGTTACCCGTGGATCACGTAACGTCCACGCCAGCGCCAACTGGGCCAGGCTCTGGCCACGGCGTTTGGCGATTTCATTCAGGCCGCGTACATGGGCGATGTTGGCTTCGGACAGGTGCTGGGCCTGCAACGAGCCACCACCCGGACGATTGACCCGCGCATCGGCCGGTACCCCGTTGAGGTATTTATCGGTCAACAAACCCTGGGCCAGCGGCGTGAAGGCGATCACCCCGGCGCCGAGTTCTTCAGTGGTGTCCAGCAGGTCTTTTTCCACCCAACGGTTGAGCAGGTTGTAGGCCGGCTGGTGGATCAACAACGGCACTTTCCACTCATTGAGCAACGCTGCGATTTCGCGGGTTTTTACCCCGGAGTAAGACGAGATACCGATGTACAACGCCTTGCCTTGTTGCACGGCGGTGGCCAGGGCGCTGGCGGTCTCTTCCAGGGGCGTCTCGGGGTCGAAGCGGTGCGAGTAGAAGATATCCACATAATCGACGCCCAGGCGTTGCAGGCTCTGGTCCAGGCTCGCCAATACGTATTTACGCGAGCCGCCACCCTGGCCGTAAGGGCCGGGCCACATGTCCCACCCGGCTTTGCTGGAGATGATCAATTCGTCGCGATAGTGCTTGAAGTCTTCGCGCAGCAACCGACCGAAATTGATCTCGGCGCTGCCGTAGGGTGGGCCGTAGTTGTTGGCCAGGTCGAAGTGGTTGATACCCAGGTCGAACGCCGTGCGCAGCAATGCGCGCTGGGTGTCGATCGGGGTGCTGTCGCCAAAGTTGTGCCACAACCCCAGGGACAGTGCCGGCAGCACCAATCCACTGCGGCCTACGCGGCGATACGGAATAGATTCATAGCGGTTTTCGGCAGCAATGTACGTCATCGAATCCTCTCTTGATCTAGGGCAAATAAGGCCCGGGAATAGGCATATTCCCGGGCCTTTTAAGCAGCTGAATCGCTTAAGTCTGCCTCTTCCTTTTACAGCAAAGACCTACTTGAGAGGAACGCTATCAGCGCACCATGTGCAAGAACTGCAGATGGCGCTCGTACTGGTCGAGGATGTCATTGATGATCTGCTCCTTGGTGTAGCCCACCAGGTCATAGTCCTGGCTGCCCTCACTCAAGTGCACTTCGGCCCGATAGTAGCGGCGGTTGTTGATCTCTTTCTTGCCAATGCCGCCCAAGGCGAACGACGGTGTGAAATAGCCACGCATCTGCACCTGGTAGATGAACGGACGTTCTTCGCCATGGCCGATTTCGAGGCTGACGCTGTCGTTGGACGGGTCGGGCTGGGTCACCACCGTAAGGCCCTTCTCGACAAACACTGCGGTCACTTCCTCAATCGCCGGGCGCACCGTGGTGTCGAGGAAACGGTATACCTCATCGCGGGATGGGAAATGCACCGCCTGGCTCAAACGCTGGCGCCAGCCGCCTCGGCCTTTGCGCGAAGCGGAGATCGGTGCCAGGGAATGCAACTGCGCGATCTGCTTTTGCGACTCCAGGTAGAACGCCTTGTGCAGCCCCCACATCATCAGCAGCAGGATCAGCGAGAACGGCAGCGAGGTCAGTACCACCGCAGACTTGAGCGAGTCGATACTGCCGGCGAACAGCAAGGCACTGGTGACCAGGGCGGTCATCGCGCCCCAGAACACACGCAGCCACTTCGGCCCGTCTTCATCCGCGTTGCCGCCTTTGGACGAGAGGGTGGACAGCACCACAGTGCCGGAGTCAGCCGAGGTCACGAAGAACACAAAGCTGATGAACACCGTGACCGCGATCACCGTCTTGCTCCACGGGTAGGTTTCCAGCAGCAGGTAGAGGCTCATCGATGGGTCATCGATCGCCGACTGGCCCAGTGCAGCCATGCCATGGTTGAGCACCTGATCGATGGCGCTGTTACCGAAGATCGACATCCACGCCAGGGTAAAGCCCAGTGGAATCAGCAGCACGCCAAACACGAATTCGCGAATGGTGCGGCCACGGGAAATGCGCGCGATAAACAGGCCCACGAACGGCGACCATGCGATCCACCAGGCCCAGTAGAACACCGTCCAGCCGCCCAGCCAGTCGCTCGGCTTGTTGTAGGCGTACACATCAAAACTCTTGGTGGGCAGCGCCCCCAGATAATCACCGATGTTCTGGATCAAGGTGTTGAGCAGGTGCTGGGTAGGCCCGGCGAACAACACGAACAGCAGCAGCGCACAGGCCAGCAGCATGTTGATGTCGGACATCACCCGCACGCCCTTGTCGACGCCGGCCACGGCCACGATGATCGCCGCGCCCATCATCAGGGTGATCAGGCCCACCTGGATCCACTGGGTATGGGCAATGCCAAACAGGTAGTCCAGGCCAGAGTTGAGGTGCAGTACGCCAAAGCCCATGTCGGCGCCCAGGCCGAACACCGTGGCAATGATGCCAAAGCCATCCACCGCGTAACCGATAGGGCCATTGATGCGCTTGCCGATCAGCGGGTACAGCGCCGAGCGCAACGCCAGCGGCAGGTTATGCCGGTAGGCGAAATACGCCAGGGCCATGCCGACAAACGCGAACACGCCCCAGCCGTGCAGGCCCCAGTGCAGGAACAACACCTGCATGGCCTGGCGCGCCGCATCGGCGTTCATTGCTTCGCCCTGGGGCGGCTGCACCAAGTGCGTCAACGGCTCCGAGACGCAAAAGAAAAACAGCGTGATGCTGATCCCGGCGGCGAACAACATGCCGGCCCAGGACAGGTAACTGAATTCGGGCTCGTCGTGGTCGGCACCGAGTTTTATCTTGCCGTAGCCCGATAGCGCGGTGACCACCACGAAGACCAGATACAGCGTCATCGCCAGCATGTAGTACCAGCCGACCGTGTTGGCCGCCCAGTTTTGCGCCGCCAGCAGCCAGGCACCGGCCTGTTGCGGGATAGCGATGACCGTGATGCCGAACAGCAGGATGACGGTGGCGGCAAAGTAGAAAACGGGCGCATTCATGCGCACCATGCCGCTGGAAGGGGTGGACGATGCACTCATGAACGATGCACCTCAAGGTTGCGGGATATGGCTGTAAAAAACGGACTCAGCAAAGGTAAGCCTCCTGTTGTGAGCGGGCAGCGAACCACCGGTTTAACTTGAACGAACGTTCAAGTTAAACATGAATAGGCGGTCTTGGACTAATCGCAGGGCTGAGTGGTAGGTGTTTCCTACACTAGCTCAGGGATTGGTATGACGCGTGGAGGAGACGAATCGTTCAGCAACCCGACGGTGAAATACATACGAAATGTGGGAGCTGGCTTGCCTGCGATAGCGCTGGGTCAGCCACCCATCTGTTGACTGATACACCGCTATCGCAGGCAAGCCAGCTCCCACACTGACCGGCGTTTGGCTCAGGTATTACTTCTGCGCCCCATCATCATGCTGCAAGTTCGCCTGGGTGATATTCGCCCCGGCCGGCACGCTGCGGGTCAGCCACACATTGCCGCCGATGGTCGAACCCTGGCCAATGGTGATCCGCCCCAGGATCGTCGCCCCGGCGTAAATCACCACATCATCTTCAACAATAGGGTGACGCGGGTGGCCTTTCTGCAATTGCCCATCTTCATCCGCCGGAAAGCGTTTGGCGCCCAGTGTCACGGCCTGGTAGATGCGCACCCGCTCGCCGATGATCGCGGTCTCGCCAATCACCACGCCTGTGCCGTGGTCGATAAAGAAACTCGGGCCGATCTGTGCGCCGGGGTGGATATCAATGCCGGTGGCCGAGTGGGCGATTTCCGCACTGATCCGCGCCAGCAACGGCAGGCCGGCGCGGTACAGGTGGTGGGCCAGGCGGTGGTGGATCACCGCCAGGATGCCCGGGTAGCACAACAGCACCTCATCCACACTGCGTGCGGCCGGGTCGCCGTGGTAGGCGGCCAGTACGTCGGTGTCCAGCAGGCTGCGCAAGGATGGCAACGCCAGGGCGAAATCCTGGATCAGGCGAATGGCGTGGGCGTTGACTTCGCTGTCGTCCTCACCGCTCTGGCGCGCGGCATAGCGCAACTCCAGGCGCGCCTGGGCGAGCAAGGCGTTGAGCGCGACGTCGAGGGTATGGCCCACGTAGAAGTCTTCGCTTTCTTCGCGCAGGTCCGCCGGGCCCAGGCGCATCGGAAACAGGGCGCCGCACAAGGCCTCAAGAATCTGTGCCACCGCCTCGCGGGACGGCAACTCGCGGCCACCATGCTCGCCACTCAAGCGCCCATTGCGCGTTCGCCACTGGTCGCGGGCGCCGCGCAGCTGGCTGACGATGGTCTGCAATTGCCAATGACTGGAACGCTCACTCACGGTATTCACTCCTGACGAAATGGCCATCACTTTACGGTATGCACCCAGGCAGCTCTTAAGAACCAATGGTGTGGAGCTAAGAACCTTTAGTCATAAGCGATTGGCGGTTGCCCGATGAAAAGTGCCTGCCTATAGTCCCCCAATCACTCAGCCACCGTGCGTAACCATGATCAAACAACAGCTCGACCGTTTTAACCGTCTGGAACTACTGGGCAGTGCCACGGCCCTGGAAAAACTCGAGCGGCTGTCGGCTTGGCTGGGCAGGGACATCTACGTCAAACGTGATGACACCACGCCGCTGGCCATGGGCGGCAACAAGCTGCGCAAACTCGAATACCTGGCCGCCGACGCCATCGCCCAGGGCGCCGACACCCTGGTCACCGCCGGCGCGATCCAGTCCAACCATGTGCGCCAGACCGCCGCGCTCGCCGCCAGGCTTGGCCTGGGCTGTGTTGCCCTGCTGGAAAACCCTACCGGCACCGACGACCCCAACTACCTGGGCAACGGCAATCGCCTGCTGCTGGAGCTGTTCGACGCCAAAGTGGAGCTGGTGGAAAACCTCGACAACGCCGACGACCAACTCAACGCCCTCGCCGACCGCCTGCGCAGTAACGGCAAGAAGCCGTACCTGGTGCCTATTGGCGGTTCCAATGCACTCGGCGCGCTGGGCTACGTGCGCGCCGGGCTGGAGTTGGCCGCGCAAATTGAAGACAGCGGCATTCAATTCGCCGCCGTGGTGCTCGCCTCTGGCAGTGCGGGTACCCACAGCGGCCTGGCCCTGGCCTTGAGCGAAGCACTGCCGCAGCTGCCAGTGATCGGCATCACGGTGTCGCGCTCCGAGCAAGCGCAATTCCCGAAAGTGCAGGGCCTGGCCGAACGCACTGCCGAGTTGCTCGGTGTGGCTATCCCCGACGCCTTCAAGGTCACCCTGTGGGACGAGTATTTCGGGCCGCGGTATGGCGAGCCAAACGCTGGCACCCTCTCGGCGATCAAACTTTTGGCCAGCCAGGAAGGTCTGTTGCTGGACCCGGTGTATACCGGCAAGGCCATGGCCGGTTTGCTCGACGGCATCGGGCGCCAGCGCTTTGAAGAGGGGCCGATCATTTTCCTGCATACCGGTGGCGCGCCGGCATTGTTTGCCTATGACTCAGTATTCAACTGATTGAATACTGTCGATGTGGGAGCTGTACATATTTCTAAAAAGAATATGAAATTGTATTTTTATTATTTTCAAGACTTAAAAACCCACCTTATCATCGCGCCGAAGGCGAAGACGCGCTTCGCGCTTTAGGGCAGGATACGACTACCGCGTCACCTGCTTCGCTCACCATAAAAAACACAGGGGCTCTCCATGACTATTTCTGCATTTCGTCGCACGCTGTTGGTTGGCACTTTGGGCCTCGCGCTTGGCGCTGGCTGGTTGGGCCAGGCGGTTGCCGGCGAGCAATTGAACACCATCAAGAAGGCCGGCGAGATCAAGATCGGCCTGGAAGGCACCTACCCGCCGTTCAGCTTTGTCGATGAAAGCGGCAAACTCAGCGGTTTCGAAGTGGAACTGTCCGAGGCGCTGGCCAAGGAGCTGGGCGTCAAGGTCAAGCTGCAAGCCACCCCTTGGGACGGCATCCTCGCCGCGCTGGAATCCAAGCGCCTGGACGCCGTGGTCAACCAGGTGACCATCTCCGAAGAGCGCAAGAAAAAGTACGATTTCTCCAAGCCTTACACCGTGTCCGGCATCCAGGCGCTGGTGCTGAAAAAGAACGTCGACTCGATCAAGAAAGCCGACGACCTGGCCGGCAAGAAAGTCGGTGTGGGCCTGGGCACCAACTACGAACAATGGCTCAAGGACAACCAACCAAAAGCCATTATCAAGACCTACAACGACGACCCGACCAAGTTCCAGGACCTGCGCATCGGTCGTATCGACGCCATCCTGATCGACCGCCTGGCCGCCCTGGAATACGCCAAGAAAGCCCCCGACACCGCCGCTGCCGGCGACGCCTTCTCCCGTCAGGAATCCGGTATCGCCCTGCGCAAAGGTGAGCCCGAGCTGCTCGATGCGGTGAACAAGGCTCTGGACAAACTGCGCGCCGACGGCACGTTGAAGACGCTGTCCGAGAAGTACTTCAACGCTGACGTCACGCAATAATGGAAGCAGGTTTCCAACTCGCGCTGGAATCCGCGCCCTTTCTGCTCAAGGGCGCGTACTACACGGTAATCCTCAGCCTGGGCGGGATGTTTTTCGGCCTGCTGCTGGGCTTCGGCCTGGCCTTGATGCGCCTCTCGCGCTTCAAGCTCTTGAGCTGGACCGCCCGGGTCTACGTGTCGTTCTTTCGCGGCACGCCGTTGCTGGTGCAGCTGTTCCTGATCTACTACGGCTTGCCGCAAGTGGGCATCGAGCTGGACCCGATCCCGGCCGCCATGATCGGCTTTTCGCTGAACATGGCTGCCTATGCGTGTGAAATCCTGCGGGCCGCCATCGCCTCCATCGAGCGTGGCCAGTGGGAAGCTGCTGCCAGTATCGGTATGACCCGTGCGCAGACGTTGCGCAGGGCCATCCTGCCCCAGGCGATGCGCACGGCGTTGCCGCCTTTGGGTAACAGCTTTATTTCACTGGTCAAGGACACGGCGCTGGCCGCCACCATCCAGGTGCCCGAGCTGTTCCGCCAGGCCCAACTGGTGTCGGCACGTACCTTCGAAATTTTCACCATGTATCTGTCCGCGGCCCTGATCTACTGGATCCTGGCGAGCATCCTGGCGCATCTGCAAAATCGTCTGGAAGACCGGGTCAACCGGCATGACCTGGAGTCTTGAAGCATGATCGTGGTTGAAAAACTGACCAAGCAATTCAACGGCCAGGTGGTACTCAACGGCATCGACCTTGAGGTCAAGGAAGGCGAAGTGGTCGCCATCATCGGCCCCAGCGGTTCGGGCAAGACCACCTTCCTGCGCTGCCTGAACTTCCTCGAAGAACCCACCAGCGGCCGTATCAAGGTGGGTGACATCGAGATCGACAGCAGCAGGCCGCTCAACCAGCAACAGGGCCTGGTGCGGCGCCTGCGCCAGCATGTGGGCTTTGTGTTCCAGAACTTCAACCTGTTCCCCCACCGCACCGCGCTGGAAAACGTCATCGAAGGCCCGATTGTGGTCAAGAAGATGCCACGGGAAGCGGCGGCCGAACTGGGGCGCAAGCTGTTGGCAAGGGTCGGCCTGGCGGGCAAGGAAGCGTCGTACCCGCGGCGCCTGTCCGGCGGCCAGCAACAGCGTGTGGCGATTGCCCGCGCATTGGCCATGGAGCCGGAGGTGATCCTGTTCGACGAACCCACCTCGGCCCTCGACCCGGAACTGGTGGGCGAAGTCCTGGCGACCATTCGCAGCCTGGCCGAAGAAAACCGCACCATGGTCATCGTCACCCACGAGATGAGCTTTGCCCGTGATGTGGCCAACCGGGTGATCTTTTTCGACAAGGGCGTGATCGTCGAACAGGGCGAAGCCAAGGCGCTGTTTGCCAACCCCAGGGAAGAACGTACCAAGCAGTTCCTGAGCAAATTCCTCGCCCACTGACGCCTCCCAGTGTAGGAGCGAGCTTGCTCGCGAAGAACGTTAACGATAACGCGGTGAATCAGATTGACCGAGTTGCCTGGGCGTTCTTCGCGAGCAAGCTCGCTCCTACAACGGGTTGCAGGTTGAGCGTGTAAAAGCCCCCGTCGCAAGCGCCTTAAAATCCCCCTCCCCGTCAGACCCGTCTGAATCTCGCCAAACCCGCCGTTTAGCCCTTTGCCTCCATTGACGCTCCTTGGCCAACCCTCTTATCTAGCGCCTTGAGGATTGGATCCTATCCCGGCTACTGACTGAATCGTGCCTTTCGAACCCCCTTGCGCCTGTGCGTCCAGGTTTCGGAACGATTGCTGCTGGCTGCATCAAGGAGATTACTTATGACACACACTCAAACCCCGGCCACGCTCAGTGCCCCAAGGCTTCCCCAGGCTATTGGAAACGGCATCAGCGCCCTGGCCTCCGCCCACTTGCAGGTCGATATTTCACCCTACCCGAGCATGGAAGAAGGCGACCTGATCGAACTGTTCTGGAACAACTGCTTCGCCGCCTCGCGCAAGGTGACGGCCTGCAGGATCGGCACGTGTACCCACTTATGCGTACCGCAGAGCTTTGTGCAGGACGGACCGGCACGCGTCCATTACCAGGTCTTGCAGATCGGCCATGGCCCGATGCGCTCGGCGGTGACGCTGGTGCGGGTCAAAACCAGCTATCCGGGCGGTCAGCCTTCGCCGCGCCTGAACCCTGAAGGCGACACTGAAAACCAGAATCTGGCGCCGGTGAACTTGCCCGAGACGATTCGCCGCCACGGCGTCAACAGCAGCCAGGTAAGGCGCGGCATTCCGCTGACCATCGAGCCTTACCTGAACATGAGCACGGGCGATGCCATTACGTTGCGCTGGGGCGATGTACGCTTGGACCTGCCCCGCATCCAAGCCAACAGCGTCGGCCTGGCGGTGCGGGTGTGGGTGCCGCCCCACGTGATTGTCGAAGCCGGCGACGACTGCCGGTTGGAAGTCACCTACTGCATTCTCGACCGCGTGGGTAACAACTCCCGCTGGGCGCCCGCCCGCACGCTGCGCATCGCCGCCTGCACACCGCCCCGCCCTGCCTCGCCCGCACCGGGCTATCAACCGCGTCGCTTCGGTTCACCCTGTGAACCGGGGTGACAGCCCTTCTATGCATATTCCTAAAAGTTAGTTTATTTAAACAATTAACACGCTTAGGGTATATGCACCGGACCACCGGACATTCCTGATTTTTCTGTTTATTTCATTGAATGCGAGGTCGGTATGGTCAGAATTACCCCGGTGCGCAACGCCAGGGCATTGCGTGCAGCCAAGGAGCGGCGCTGATGTCTAACTTGGCTCTAACACCCCCCCAGAGTGATCTGGACGTAGCCCCCCTGCTGTTGCCCGCCACGGTGTTGCGCAACGACGCCCAAGCACTGAGTGCAGCCCACGAACTGGCCCAGGCTGCACGCCTGCACGCCGCCCAGCGCGACCAGCAACGCAAACTGCCCTGGGCGCAGATCGAACAGTTCACCCGCAGCGGCTTGGGCAGTATTTCCATTCCCCGGGAATACGGCGGCCCACAGGTGTCGTTTGTGACCCTGGCCGAAGTCTTCGCGATCATCAGCGCAGCCGACCCGGCACTCGGGCAGATCCCGCAGAACCATTTCGGCATCTTGTACGTATTGCAGGGCACCGCGACCGAGCGTCAGAAAAAGCAGCTGTTCCAGAGCGTGCTCGACGGCTGGCGCATCGGCAACGGCGGCCCGGAACGCGGCACCAAAAATACCCTGGAGCTCAAGGCACGCATTACGGCCGAAGGTGATGGGTACGTGGTCAGCGGCCAGAAGTTCTACTCCACCGGCGCACTGTTTGCTCACTGGGTCGCCATAAAAGCGTTGAACGATGACGGCAAGCAAGTCATGGCCTTCGTGCGGCGCGGCAGCGAGGGGCTGCGCATCGTCGATGACTGGTCGGGCTTTGGCCAACGCACCACCGCCAGCGGTACCGTCTTGCTTGATCGCGTGGCCGTGGAGCCGGGCCTGGTCATCGACAACTGGCGCCTGGGCGAAAGCCCGAATATTCAGGGGGCCGTGTCGCAACTGATCCAGGCCGCCATCGACGCTGGCATCGCCCGAGGCGCCCTCGACGATGCCATTGCCTTCGTGCGTGAACGCTCACGCCCGTGGATCGACGCCAAGGTCGAACGGGCCAGCGACGACCTGTATGTGATCGCTGATATCGGCAAGCTGAAGATCGAACTGCACGCCGCCGAAGCCCTGCTGCGCAAGGCCGGCCAGGTGCTTGACCAGGTCAGCGCCGCGCCGATCACCGCGCAGTCCGCCGCCCACGCCTCGATTGCCGTGGCCGAGGCCAAGGTGCTGACCACCGAAGTGGCGTTACAAGTCACCGAGAAGCTCTTTGAACTGGCCGGCAGCCGCGCCACCCTGGCCGAATTCAACCTTGACCGTCACTGGCGCAACGCCCGGGTGCACACCCTGCACGACCCGGTGCGCTGGAAGTACCACGCCATCGGCGCCTATCGGCTCAACGGCACCTTGCCGGCTCGTCATTCCTGGATTTAACCAACCAGAACACTTTTCCACGAGCTTCTGGAGAAACTCATGACCCTTTCTCACCCCGTCGCGGTCATCACCAGCGACGAACAAGCGCTTATTGTCGCCAGCGATCTTGCTGAAGACTTGCGCCGCGACAGCGCCCAGCGCGACCGCGAACGCCGCCTGCCATTGCCCGAACTGGACGTGTTTTCCCGCTCTGGCCTGTGGGGCATCAGCGTGCCCAAGGCCTACGGTGGCGCGGGCGTGTCCAACGTCACCCTGGCCAAGGTCATCGCACTGATCGCCCAGGCCGATGGCTCGTTGGGCCAGATTCCGCAAAACCATTTCTATGCCCTCGAAGTACTGCGCGTGAACGGCAGCCCCGAACAGCAGCAACGCCTGTACGCCGAGGTGTTGGCCGGCCAACGCTTTGGCAACGCCTTGGCGGAGCTGGGCACCAAGACCGCCCACGACCGCATTACCAGCCTCACCCGCGACGGCGACGGTTTTCGCATCAACGGGCGCAAGTTCTACGCCACCGGCGCGATCTACGCCCAGCGCATCCCCACTTCGGTGGTGGATGCAAATGGCGTGCAGCAACTGGCCTTCGTACCGCGTGACAGCGAGGGACTGACGGTGATCGACGACTGGAGCGGCTTCGGCCAGCGCACTACCGGCAGCGGCTCGGTAGTGTTCGACAACGTGTGGGTCGCGGCGCAAGACGTGGTGCCGTTCCAGAGCGCTTTCGAACGCCCGACCACCGTCGGCCCGCTGGCGCAGATCCTCCACGCAGCCATCGACACCGGCATCGCCCGCGCGGCCTTTGAGGACGCCTTGCATTTTGTGCGCACCAAGACCCGCCCATGGATCGACGCCGGCAACGACAAGGCCACCGAAGACCCGCTGACACTCAAGAGCTTCGGCCACCTGAGCAGCCGGCTGCACGCCGCCGAAGCCTTGCTGGAACGCTCGGGTGAATTCCTCGACCGCGCCCAGGCCGACAGCAATGCCCAGACCGTCGCCGCAGCCTCCATCGCCGTTGCCGAAATACGCGCCCTGAGTACCGAAATCTCCCTGGCGGCCGGCAGCACCCTGTTCGAACTGGCTGGCAGCCAGGCGACCCTGGCCGAACACGGCCTGGACCGCCACTGGCGCAACGCCCGGGTGCACACCCTGCACGACCCGGTGCGTTGGAAATACCATGCGGTCGGCAACTACTACCTCAACGATGAAAACCCGCCGCTGCGGGGGACCATCTGATGAGCAAAAAGAAAATCCTGCTCAATGCCTTCAACATGAACTGCATCGGGCACATCAATCACGGTTTGTGGGCTCATCCACGGGACAACTCGACCGAGTACAAGACCCTCGAATACTGGACTGAACTGGCGAAGATCCTGGAGCGCGGGTTGTTCGACGGTTTGTTCATCGCTGATATCGTCGGCGTGTATGACGTGTATCAAAACTCCATTGACGTGCCCCTCAAGGAGTCGATCCAGCTACCGGTCAACGACCCGCTGCTGCTGGTGTCGGCCATGGCCGCCGTCACCCAGCACCTTGGCTTCGGCCTCACCGCCAACCTCACCTACGAACCGCCGTACCTGTTCGCCCGGCGCATGTCGACGCTGGATCACCTGAGCCGTGGCCGGGTGGGTTGGAACATTGTCACCGGCTACCTCGACAGCGCCGCCAAGGCCATGGGCCTTACCGAACAGGTCGAGCATGACCGGCGCTACGACCAGGCCGATGAATACCTGCAGGTGTTGTACAAGCTCTGGGAAGGCAGCTGGGAAGACGACTCGGTGCGCAACGATCGCCAAGCGCGGGTGTATGCGCAACCGGGCAAGGTGCACAAGGTAGAGCACCACGGCGAGTTCTATCAGGTGGAGGGTTACCACCTGTGCGAGCCCTCGCCGCAGCGCACGCCGGTGCTGTTCCAGGCCGGCAGTTCCGAGCGCGGCTTGCTGTTCGCCGGGCGGCATGCCGAGTGCGTGTTTATCAGCGGGCAGAACAAGGCCGCGACCAAGCGCCAGGTGGACAAGGTGCGCGCCAGCGCAGTGGAGGCTGGGCGCAACCCGGACGACATCAAGGTGTTCATGGGCCTGAACGTCATCGTTGGCGCCACTGAAGCGTTGGCCTGGAACAAGCACGCCGAGTACCTCAGCTACGCCAGCGCGGAAGCCGGCGTGGCGCACTTCTCGGCCTCGACCGGGATTGATTTTGCCCAGTACGCGTTGGACGAACCGATCCAGTATGTCAAAAGCAACGCGATCCAGTCGGCCACCCAGAACCTGCAGAACAACGACTGGACCCGGCGCAAATTGCTTGAACAGCACGCCTTGGGCGGGCGCTATATCACCCTGGTGGGCTCGCCTGAACAGGTGGCCGATGAGCTGGAATCCTGGATCAGTGAAACCGGGCTGGATGGTTTCAACCTGACGCGCATTGTGACGCCGGAGAGCTATGTGGATTTCATTGAGCTGGTGATACCGGAGCTACAACGACGGGGCTCGTACAAGACGGAATATGCGCAGGGAACGCTGCGGGAAAAAGTCTTCCACGACACGGCTCGCTTACCCAACCAACACACCGGCTCTACCTACCGCCACATTGTTTGATCGTTCCCACGCTCCGCGTGGGAATGCCTCTTGGACGCTCTGCGTTCGCTTGTGGGACGCGGAGCGTCCCTGGCGGCATTACCACGCGGAGCGTGGGAACGATCTCGCTACCTAAGACCTTATGACTGGAAAACCACTATGAAAAAGACATTCCTAAACCACCCAGTCAAAGCACTGGCCCTGGCCTTCGGCTTATTCAGCTCGGCGGTATTTGCCGCCGACGCCCCGCTGAAAATCGGCACCACCGCTGCCTTCGCCATTCCGCTGGAAGCCGCCGTAGAAGAGGCCGGCAAGCAGGGCCTGAAGGTCGAACTGGTGGAGTTCACCGACTGGATCGCGCCCAACGTCAGCCTCGCCGCCGGCGATATCGACGTGAACTACTTTCAGCACATCCCCTTCCTTGAAAACGCCAAGGCCGCCGCCGGGTTTGACCTGGTGCCGTATGCGCCAGGCATCATCAATAACGTCGGGCTGTATTCGAAAAAGTACAAAAACTTCAACGAACTGCCCGCAGGCGCCAGCGTGGCGATTGCCAACGACCCGATCAACAGCGGTCGCGGCCTGCAACTGCTGGCCAAGGCCGGGCTGATCACCCTCAAGCCGGGCGTGGGCTACAAAGCCACCGAAGAAGACATCGTCGCCAACCCGAAAAACATCAAGATCCTGCAAGTGGAAGCGGTGCAACTGGTGCGCGCCTATGACGACGCTGATCTGGTGCAGGGCTACCCGGCGTACATCCGCCTGTCCAAGACCTTCGATGCCGAGTCGGCACTGTTGTTCGACGGCCTCGATCATCCGGAATACGTGATTCAGTTCGTCATCCAGCCCAAGAGCAAAACCGACCCACGGGTGATCAAGTTCGTCGATATCTACCAGCACTCGCCAGTGGTGCGTGCGGCTTTGGACAAGTCCCTCGGCAAGCTCTACCAGGTCGGCTGGGAAGCTAAACCATGAGTGCCGCCAACGCCCGATTGCACGATCTGGTCCCTGCACCCAGCCACGCCGAACAGACTGAACTGCACCCGGACTTGAACCGCGCCCATGTGCGGTTCATCAACCTGGGCAAAACCTATGACGGCACGGTGCACGCGCTGCAGGGCATTGACCTGGCGATCCAGCGTGGCGAAGTGTTCGGCATCATCGGCCGCAGCGGGGCCGGCAAGTCATCGCTGATCCGCACCATAAACCGCCTGGAACAACCCAGCAGCGGGCGTGTGCTGATCGACCAGGTGGACATCGGCAGCTTCGATGAAGACCATCTGGTGGCGCTGCGGCGACGCATCGGCATGATCTTCCAGCACTTCAACCTGATGTCAGCCAAGACCGTGTGGCAGAACGTCGAGTTGCCGCTCAAGGTCGCCGGTGTACCCCAGGCACAACGCGCACGAAAGGTGCATGAACTGCTGGAGCTGGTAGGCCTGCAAGACAAACACAAGGCGTACCCGGCGCAGCTGTCCGGCGGGCAGAAACAGCGCGTCGGCATCGCCCGCGCGCTGGTGCACGACCCCGAGATTCTGCTGTGCGACGAAGCCACCTCGGCCCTCGACCCGGAAACCACCCAGTCGATCCTCGGCCTGCTGCGCGAGATCAACCAGCGCCTGGGCCTGACCATCGTGCTGATCACCCATGAGATGGCGGTGATCCGCGACATCTGCGACCGCGTGGTGGTGCTGGAGCACGGGCGTATCGTCGAGCAGGGCCCGGTGTGGCAGGTGTTTGGCGATCCGCAACATGAGGTCAGCAAGACCCTGCTCGCACCGCTGCAACACGGCTTGCCGCCAGAGTTGCAAAGCCGCCTGCAACCCACGCCAGCCTCGGCCGACGCCGCACTGGTACTGCGCCTGCAGTTCACCGGCAGCGACACTCTGGAGCCAGACCTCGCGGCACTGTTCAGTGCCCTCGGCGGCCGTGTGCGTTTACTGCAAGGCGGCGTGGAACGCATCCAGGGGCATGCCTTGGGGCAACTGCTGCTGGCGGTGAATGGATCGCCGCACAACGCCGAAGAACTGCGCAAACGCGCGGCCAATTGGGCACAACAGGTGGAGGTGCTGGGCTATGTGGTTTGATCGTTTAGTGCAGGGCGCCATCGACACCTTGTTGATGGTGGGGGTGTCGTCGCTGATCGCGCTGCTGGTGGGCATTCCGCTGGCGGTCTTCCTGGTCACCAGCGACAAGGGCGGCATCTACCAGGCACCGGCCCTTAACCGCGTGCTGGGAGCGTTCGTGAATCTGTTCCGCTCCATTCCGTTTCTGATCCTGATGGTGGCGCTCATCCCGTTCACGCGCCTGATCGTCGGCACCACCTATGGCGTCTGGGCGGCAGTGGTACCGCTGACCATCGCCGCCACGCCGTTCTTTGCACGCATCGCTGAAGTGAGCTTGCGCGAGGTCGACCATGGCCTGATCGAAGCAGCGCAGGCCATGGGTTGCCGTCGCTGGCACATCATCTGGCATGTGCTGTTGCCAGAGGCGTTACCCGGCATCGTCGGCGGCTTCACCATCACCCTGGTGACCATGATCAACTCATCGGCCATGGCCGGGGCGATCGGCGCCGGTGGCCTGGGCGATATTGCCTACCGCTATGGCTACCAGCGCTTCGATACGCAGATCATGCTCACGGTGATTGTGCTGCTGGTGGTGCTGGTAGCGGTGATCCAGCTGAGCGGGGACCGATTGGCGCGGGTATTGAACAAGCGCTGACGTCACGGGCACTCATCCAGTTGGGCAACGCTGGCACGGGGCACGAAGGTGATGGTTTTTTCCTTGGCCTGCCAGGGCCGCACGATGTAGCTGCCATCCGAGTCGGCCATCACTCGCAGTTTTACGCTGCGCTTGGGGTTGTCGGTGTCTACCAGCGCGCCGGGGACCTTGGCCTCTGCCGCCCAGGTCATCAACGTACAAACGCGCCCTCCCGAGGCGGAGCCTTGCAGCGGCAGGCCACCCAACTTGGCCCCGCTCGCCGGGATCAGCCCGAGTAAAACGATGAGCGCAAAGGCCGCCATCGAGGCGAACGCAACCGGGTTTTTTTGATCGCGCATGCGCGCCACCAGACAGGCGGCGCTCCCCTGGATCAAGACCAGCACGCCCAGTTCGGCGGCCATGAACGGCGCAAAGAACACGGCGCTATCGGAGTACTCGCTGAAGGCGCGGGAGACCGGCACCGTCACCATCAAAATGACCATCATTTGAACGACCCCGGCGCCAGCACTGGCCAGCCAGAACTCGCCGGTCAGCTCACGCAGGGCAACATCGGCGGGCCGGGCACGAATGATGATGCCGACATAGGCCACTATCGCCGCCATGAATGCGACGATCCAGCTGAAGGTCAGCCAAAACCCACTTTCGGCGTTCACAGACAGGTATACAGCGGACATCCAGAAAACACCCATTACGACCAGACTGACAGTCCAATGCCCCAATAAGCGCCTATGCTGGGCCGTCTCTTGGGGCGACTGCGGGCGGAGATTGAGTTGATCACTCAGGCGCACACCCGCGCAGTTCAGGCGCGTGAACAAGATGAAGGTAGGGATCAGGATCGACGCGCCCATCATGCCGATCACAAATACCAACATGGCGAACATCGCCGGCAAGGCAGTGAACGCCGACGCCGACAAGATACTCAGCGGTACCTGTTCGACCTGGATGTACTGGTACAGGTACAAGCCAGCCACCGAGAGAATCCCCACCGTCAGCGGCCAGGCACGCTCATTGAGCCAGAACAGCCCATTGCTCAATCTTGTGGCGTATTGGTCGACCTTGTTCGCTGCGGTGTCGCTGCCAACGGGTGAACGTTTTTCCTCTTCCATGGATGTGTAGCCCTCTGCAAATGAGGGCCGAATCTTACCCACAATTTCCCGTGGCGGTCTGTCGGATGCGCGCACTGCGACCGCCGTGAAGTGCCCTACAGCGGATACACGGTTTTCAACTGATGAATGGGCCGGGGTATAGTCCCCCTACCTCAGCCGCAGCCGTGCGCCATGCCATGAAACTTGCTCCCGACGACCTCAACCAGATCACCTCCACCACCCTGGGCCACTACAACAAGGTGGCCGAAGACTTCCGTGAAGGCACCCGCGATCACGATGTGAGCCAGAACATCGACGCGCTGCTGCGGCATATCCAGGGCACGCCGCCATTCACTGTGCTGGATTTCGGCTGTGGGCCAGGGCGGGATTTGCAGACGTTTACGCGCATGGGGCATATCGCCGTTGGCCTGGATGGCTCCGAGCGTTTTGCGCAGATGGCCCGCGAAGACAGCGGCTGTGAGGTGCTGCAGCAGGACTTTCTCAAGCTGGACCTGCCCGCCGAACGCTTCGATGGGGTGTTTGCCAATGCTGTGCTGTTTCATATTCCCAAGCAGGAGTTGCCCCGAGTGCTCAAAGAGCTGCACGGCGCGTTGAAGCCTGGGGGCGTGCTGTTCAGCTCCAACCCTCGGGGTGAGAACCAAGAGGGCTGGAATGGGCCGCGGTATGGCTCTTATCACGACCTGCAGGCGTGGCAGGCCTTGCTGACCGCGGCAGGGTTTGAAGAGTTGGAGCATTACTACCGGCCGGCCGGGTTGCCGCGGGAACAGCAGCCTTGGTTGGCGAGTGTGTGGCGTAAACTTTAGTACTGCATCGCCTGTACCTGCCTCATCGCAGGCAAGCCAGCTCCCACCTTTGGAATGCATTCCCCTGTGGGAGCGGGCTTGCCCGCGATGGCGCCGTAACGGGCAGCGTTATTTCACCTGATACACCACCGGCTCCTCCCCCTCCACAAGCACCGTCACACTGCGCCCGGCATACCCCTGTTTTTCCACCGCCGAGAAATTCGCCACCAGCCGCGTCCCATCGGCGAAGGTGGTTTGCTGCAGCTGTTTGTCCACCGTCAGCCAACGGAAACCAGTCATTTCCTGGGTCGCCAAGCGCTGGTGCAACGGCCGGAAGAAGCGGTCCTGGCGCTGAATAATCGGCAGCCGCGCCTTGAGCGTCGCAGCACTGAGGTGGTACAGCGGCGGCACGTTGTAGAGCAGTTGGGTCAGTTCATTGTCGCCCTGCACATTGCTCAGTTTGAGGCTGTCGAACAGCCAATGATGGGTGGTGATCACCGAGCCGTGGAACACCGCCTGATACAACGGCAGGCGCATCGTCGGTTCGAAATACAGCGTGCGAAACGGCTCCTTCAACGGCACCGATTTGAAGAACACCGCCGGTTGCTCCGTGGGGTACCAGTTGCCTACGAAGTACGGCGACTGCGGGTCATGGGTCATCTCGCGGTCACCCCAGCCGATCACCGGGGTCTGCATGCCGTGGGCAAACAGGATGCCTTGGGCGGTGATCGCGTTGCCGTCTTCGGAGCCTGTGACCAGCTTCGGCACGGTGTTGATCCAGCGGGAGGCGTCGATATTGCCTTCGGCGTTTTGTGCCTGGGTCATGCTGGCGTTGCTGCGATAGCTGTCGAACAGCATGCTGGTGGCGTAAGCATCGAGAAACCAGGCATTGAAGCCAGCCTTGGCGTGTACCGCCTTCACCCGCGCCTCCAGCAGCGGCCGGACACACCGCGGGTCGGTGTAATGGCCGGACTTCTGGAAACCGGTTTTCAGCTTGCCGTCTTTCAACACGATCGCGCAGTCGCGATAGGCCTTGGCGCCCAAGTGGGCAGTGGTCCAATCGGGGTTTTCGGTGGCGGACAGGGCCGTTTCATAGGAGTCGTAAGGCGCCATCAGAAAACCGGCTTCCACCCCCGCGCGAATCGCTTCGGGATGCCAGAGGCCACCCTCCCAACCTTCGCCCAAGGTCAGCAGAAGACGCTGCAGCCCGGCGTCGCGCAGGGTTTGAATCGTGCTACTGCCCCAGGTTTGCGGGCTGTCACTCAAGGCCCCCGCAAAGTCCACGGCCAGTTCACTGCGCAGCTCACCATAGCGGGCGGCAAGGCGGGTCATGTCGGGCTCTTCCACCTGCCAGGCCTGCCGGGCCTTGGTGTTGATCGCCGCGTTGAGACCGCGCAGCAGCACGGTTTGCTCATAGCGATTCAAGGGAGTGGACTGCGCCAGCAGCTGTGCGCTCTCTTTGTCTATCAGCGTCTTGAGTTCATGGCTGCGCAGCCGTTTGATCAATGTTGGCCAATCACGCACATCGCCCAGAGCCAGCAGGCCGTTGTCCCAGAGGTACACATGGCTGGCGCCCAGCAGCTTCTGGGCTTCGGGTGTTTGCCGCAGCTTGTCCGCCAACGGTTCATAGCGGCCCTGCTCCACCAGCCACTGGCGGTAGCGCTTGGCGCCAGCCAATGGGTCGGCATCGCCCAGGTACAGCCGCAGCGTCATCGGCGCATCAGGCGCCAGCGAGGTGAATTCATGGGCCGCGGAGAGGGCCAGGCCGTTGCCGTCGGCTTGCCATTGCAGGCGGTTGTTGTAGGGGTTGGTCAACAGCCAGTTCAACGTGAAGGCACCGTGATCCACGCCCCACAGCGGCAGGCTCAGGTCCTGGGTGGTATTGAGCTCACCCCGCTCCAGCAGAAACGCCTTCCAGATCGCATTGCCGGCAGGCACGTAATGCCCCTCGGCCAAGGGCCAGATCAACCCTCGCCCCACGGCCTCGGCAGGCTGGCGCAGCAGGGCCAGTTCACCGGCCGCGCGGGCGTTGATGGTCAGGGCCAGGTCACGCTGTTGCAGGCGGGCGCTCAGGCGATAGGCGCCGTTGTCCCATTGCCAAGTGGCTTGGTCAGGCGTGTTTTGCAATTGGCTGACGGCATGCGCGGCCACACCGCTGGATGCCTGCACCGAAGCCTGGCCTGCGGGTGTCACGCGCAGCGCCAGGGTGGCGGGGTCGAGTTCGACGCGCCAAAAGGCGTTTTCCAGTACGGTGGCGGCGAAGGCAGGCGGTGCAAGGAGCAACGCGCAAAACAGCAAGGTGAAACGCAGGCACTGCATGAGGACCGACCTGGGTTTGGAATGAGGACCAGAGGGTACAACATGCAAGGGTCAGCCAGGACGACGTCGGGATTTTTCAGAAGCTTCACACAGCCTCAGTCAGTTAAGGCTCTTTTGTAGGAGCGAGCTTGCTCGCGAAAAACTCACAGGCGCCGCGTTTACTCAGGAAGCACGCGTTATCGTTGACGTTTTTCGCGAGCAAGCTCGCTCCTACAGAATTAATCCTGTTGTGGCTGATGTTCCTGTTTCGGCTCGCGGATCTTGTACCAGGCCACATACAGCGCCGGCAGAAACAGCAACGTCAGCAACGTCGCAATGATGATCCCGCCAATCATCGCGTAGGCCATCGGCCCCCAGAACACCTCTCGTGCAATCGGGATCATGCCCAGGCTCGCCGCCGCAGCCGTCAGCAGAATCGGCCGGCGCCTGTGCTCTGTGGCTTCCACCACCGCATCCCACGGCGTGTAGCCGGCCTCTTCGTACTCGTGGATCTGTGTGACCAGAATCACCGAGTTGCGGATGATGATGCCGATCAGCGCCAGGATCCCCAGGATCGCCACAAAGCCCATGGGCGTTCCCGTGGGGATCAACGCCAGCACCACGCCGATCAGCCCCAGTGGCGCGACGCTGGCTACCAGGAACATCTTCTGCACGCTGTGCAACTGGATCATCAGGAAGGTGGCCATCAGGAACAGCATCAACGGCACCACCTTGGCGATAGGTCCCTGAGCCTTGCCACTTTCTTCCACAGTGCCACCGGTGGCGACTTTATAGCCCACCGGCAAGCCTTCGCTGAATTTCTCGATGGTCGGCGCCAACTGCTTGACCAGGTCGGTCGGCTGCATCTCATCGCGCACCGCGGCCTTGATGGTAATCGTCGGCTTGCGGTCACGACGCCAGACCAGCGGCTGCTCCAGTTCGTAACGCACCGTAGCAAAGGCCAGCAATGGAATCGAGGTGCCGTTGGGCGTAACGATCTGCAGGTTCTGCAAGGTTTCCGGCGTACCGCGCTCGGCATCCTCGGCGCGGCCGACCACGTTGATCAGGTAGATATCGTCGTGCACCTGGGTCACCGCCGCGCCGCTGACCACGCTGTTCATCAACTGCGCCACGTCTTCCGACGAAAGCCCCAGTTGCCGCGCCTTGTCTTGGGCGATGTCGACGCGCAGCACTTTGCCCGGCTCGTTCCAGTCGTAGATGATCTCGCCCAGGTGGGTGTTCTGATCCAGCAAGGTCGCCAGTTCAATGGCG
This sequence comes from Pseudomonas sp. PA-7-1E, assembly GCF_021605325.1. Classification (NCBI taxonomy): domain Bacteria; kingdom Pseudomonadati; phylum Pseudomonadota; class Gammaproteobacteria; order Pseudomonadales; family Pseudomonadaceae; genus Pseudomonas; species Pseudomonas sp. PA-7-1E. The sequence continues at coordinate 25,284 of NZ_WKFA01000020.1, read as the reverse complement.
TGTTTGCGCACCTGGTCGATGTCTTTGCCGGACACGCGGTACTGGATCGGCCGCCCTACCGGCGGGCCCATTTCCAGCGGCTGCACGTAGCTGCCGATACCGACAAAATCATCGCGCAAGCGTTGTTGCAGGCGGGCGATCAGGGCGCCACGCTCTTCCAGGCCCTTGCTCACAATCACCAGTTGCGCGTAGTAGGGGTTTTCCAACTGCTGGTCCAGCGGCAGGTAGAAACGGATCGCGCCCTGGCCGATGTAGGTGCTCCAACGGGCGATATCGGGGTCGTCCTTGATGATCGCTTCGAGGCGGTCTACCGCCTTGCGCGTCTCGTTGATCGAGGCGTTTTGCGGCAGGTTCAGGTCGACGAGGATTTCCGGACGGTCCGACGACGGGAAGAACTGGTTCTGCACAAATTGCATGGAAAACACCGAGGCCACGAACAGCGCCACGGTGATACCAATCGCCCACCAACGGTTGCGCATGGCCCACAGCATGCCGCCATTGAAGGCCCGGCCAATGCGCCCTGGCTCGGCGTTGTGCGGTTTCACATTGGCGCTGAGGATATGCACGCCGATCACCGGCGCAAACAGCACCGCCACCACCCACGACACCAGCATCGCCACGGCAATCACCGCGAACAAGGTAAAGGTGTACTCGCCCGCCGAACTGGCGTTGAGGCCAATCGGCACGAAGCCGGCCACGGTCACCAGCGTGCCGGTGAGCATCGGGAAGGCCGTGGAGGTATAGGCGTATGTCGCCGCCTGTTCCTTGGTTTCGCCTTTTTCCAGGCGCGTGATCATCATCTCCACGGTGATCATCGCGTCATCCACCAGAAGGCCGAGGGCGATGATCAATGCGCCCAGCGACACGCGCTGCATGGTGATGCCGCTGTATTCCATGAACACGAACACCAGCGCCAGCACCAACGGAATCGAGCACGCCACCACCAACCCGGCGCGCATGCCGAGGCTGATAAAGCTCACCACCAGCACGATGATCACCGCCTCGAACAACGCGCTGGTAAACCCGCCGACGGCTTCTTCCACCACTTCGGCCTGGTCGGACACCTTGTGCACGCCGACGCCCACCGGCAGGTCGGCGGTCAGCTCGTCCATGCGCCCGTGCAGGGCCTTGCCGAACGACTGGATATTGCCGCCCTTCTGCATGGCGATGGCCAAGCCAATCGCCGGTTTGCCGTTGAAGCGGAACATCGGCCGCGCCGGGTCCACATAGCCACGGCTGATGTCGGCAATATCCGCCAGCCGGTAGAAACGGTCATTGAGGCGCAGGTTGACGTTGGCCAGGTCTTTCTCCGAGGCGAACTGCCCGGAGGTGCGCACCGAAATCCGCTCCGGCCCAGCCTCGATCACCCCGGCCGGCGTTACCGCATTCTGCGATTGCAGGCTTTGCACGACCTGGCGCTGATCAATCCCCAGGGCCGCGAGTTTGCGCGTGGAGAAATTCAGGTAGATCACTTCGTCCTGCTGGCCGATCATTTCGACCTTGCCCAGCCCCGGTACCGAACGGATTTCGGCGCGCACCTGTTCCACGTAGTCACGCAACTGGCGCATCGACAGGCCATCGCCGGTAAAGGCATACACCGAGCCGAACACGTCACCGAACTCATCGTTGAACGATGGCCCCTGCAAGCCCTGGGGGAAGGTCCCACGAATGTCATCGATCTTTTTGCGGACCTGGTACCAGATCTCCGGGATGGCCTTGGCACTGGTGGTGTCCTTGAGGAACACGAACACCGTGGACTCGCCGGGCCGGGTGTAGCTTTTCACATAGTCGAGAGAGTCGAGTTCCTCGAGTTTTTTCTCGATACGGTCGGTGACCTGCTTGAGGGTTTCTTCCTGGGTCGCGCCCGGCCAGCGGGTCTGGATCACCATGGTCTTGATGGTGAACGACGGGTCTTCTTCACGGCCCAGGTTCATGTACGAGAACACGCCCATCAGCAGCGCGACGAACATCAGGTACCAGACGAAGGACTGATGCTTGAGGGCCCAGTCGGATAAGTTGAAGCTCCCTTTCATCGCGGGCTGTCCTCGTCGATTTTGACTTTTTGCCCAGGTTTCAGGCTGTTCACGCCGGCGGTGACAATGCGCTCGCCGGGTTTGACGCTGCCATTGAGCAAGGCGCTGTGAGCATCACGGCTGATAACCGTGACCTCGCGGAATTGCACGGTCTGGCTCTGGGTGTCGAGCAGCCAGATACGGGTCTTGCCGTCGACTTCCTGCAAGGCGCTCAGGGGCAGTTCGATACGCGGGGCGATGGCGGTGCTCAAAGTCACGCTGATTGCCGTGCCCAGGCGGAACGCCGGCGGGGTTTCGGCCAGGCTCAGGCGTGCGCGACGGGTGCGCGTGGCGCTTTGGGCCTGAGGCTCGATCTCACGCACCACGGCAGTGGTGTGCACGCTGGGGTCCAGTTGGCCAGCGACCAGGAACACCACATCGGCAGGCAAGCGTTCAGCCAGGCCGGCGGGCAGGTCGATCACCGCTTCCTTGATGTCCGGACGGGCCAGGGTCACTACCTGCTGGCCGGCGCTGACCACCTGGCCGGCTTCGGCATTCCAGGCGGTGACGATGCCGGCATGGTCGGTACGCAGTTCGGCGTAGTTGAGCTGATCCTTGGCCTGGTTGACCGAAGCACGGGCCTGGTCGAGGGTCGCCTGGGTGGTTTTCAGGTCGGTCTGGGCCACATCCAGCTGGGCCTGGGCGCCGACGCCACGGTTGAACAGCTCCTGTTGCCGCCGAGCGTTGGCCTGGGCGTTGATGAACTGCGCCTGTACGCGCGCCAGGTCGCCCTGGGCAGCGCGCAATTGGTTCTGCTGGTCGGTGGGGTCAAGCACGGCGAGCAGGGCGCCCTTCTCCACTTCGGCGCCGACATCCACAGCGCGACGGGCGATGCGGCCCGGCACACGGAAACCCAGGTTGCTTTCATAGCGGGCCTGGATGGTGCCGGCGAAACGACCGAGGTTTTCCTGGTCTTCAGCCTTCACTTCCATGGACAGCACCGGGCGTATGGGTTCGGGCGGCGCCTCTTCCTTGGAGCAGGCCATCAGCAACAGGCTGGCGGCGACAATGAGCGTCAATTGCTTCATGGCTGCGCTCCGGGTTGGGCGATCTCGACGACCATGCCGGGGTGCAGCAATTGCCCACCGGCTATCACGACTTTTTCACCGCCTTTGAGGCCCTCGCCGATGATCACTTTGCCGGTGAGGTAGCGCGCCACGGTGACCTTGTGCAACTGCGCCTTGCCTTCGCCGTCCACCAGCCACACGGCTGGCTCGTTGAGGTCTTTGGTCAGCGCTGACCAAGGCAGCTCGATGCTCGCCTTGGCCGGGCCATTGGCGGTGGCGCTGACCACCGACCCCAGTTCCATGCCCTTGGGCAGGCTTTGCAGGGCGATCTTCACTTGCACGGTGCCGGTATTGGCGGCCACGGCGGGCGTGACTTCGCGGACTTTGCCCACGGCCTTGATGCTCGGGTTGTCCAGCAGGCTCACCGTAATCGGCGCGTCGGGCGGCGGCTCCACCAGCAAGGACTCATACACGTTGAACACGGCGTCACGTTCGCCATCGCGGGCGAGGCTGAAGATCGGCACGGTGGCCTGTACCACTTGGCCGACTTCGGCCTGGCGCGCCGTGATGATCCCCGGGGCATCGGCAATCAGCGAGGTGTAGCCCAATTGTTCGCGGGCATTGGCCAACTGCGCCTGGGCGGCGGCCAGGGCACTTTGGCTGCTGCGCAGCGCGGCCTGGGCGGCGTCATATTCGCTGCGGCTGGTATAGCCTTTGGGCAGGAGTTTTTCCTGGCGCACAAAGGCGGCGGCGGTCTGCTTGACCCGCGCCTGTTCGGCCACGACCTGGGCCTGGGCCGAATCGACGTTGGTTTGCAGGTCCTTGGGGTCGAGCTTGGCCAGGACTTGCCTGGCTGTGACGCGGTCGCCCACGTCGACCATGCGCTGGATGATCTTGCCGCCCACGCGAAAGGACAGATCGGTTTGCACCCGCGCCTGGATATCACCGGTCAGCGTCACCGCCGCGGCGAAATCCGCCGACTGCACGGTTTGCACGAACACCCGTGAATGCTGCTTGGGCTCGGCTTTGTCCTGGCCACAGCCGCTGAGCAGCGCCAGGAGGCCAAGGCTGAAAATAAATGTCGAGGTGCGACCGCCCATGCAGGCTCCTTTTGCGTGATGCCGACGTTCAAGTGTGTATGCGACTGTGAGCTTAGATCAGGGTTCCTTATCTGCATGGAGGATCCCATACTCCAATGGTTCCCATGCTGACTAAATACACATGCTTAAAACCCTCGCGGTGGCCAATTACCGCTCGATCAACAAATTGGTGGTGCCCCTGGACCGGCTGAACCTGGTGACAGGGCCCAATGGCAGCGGCAAGTCCAACCTGTATCGCGCCCTGCGCCTGCTGGCCGAAACTGCCCAGGGTGGGGTGATCAATGCGCTGGCCCGCGAAGGCGGGCTGGATTCCACATTCTGGGCCGGGCCGGAAAACATCAGCCGGCGCATGCGCAATGGCGAAGTACCGGTGGAGGCCGTGGTCGCCCAAGGCGTCAAACGCTTGCGCCTGGGCTTTGCCGGGGAGGACTTCAGCTACGCCATCTCCCTGGGCATGCCCATCCCGGTTCCCGGCAGCGAGTTCAAACTGGACCCGGAGATTAAAAAGGAATGTATCTGGGCCGGCCCTCTCTACCGTCCGGCCAGCCTGCTGGTTCAGCGCTCGGGACCGATGGTACGCGCCCGTGATGGCCGCGCCTGGGACGTGCTGGCCCAACACACGCCCAACTATCACAGCCTGTTCGATCAGGTCGGCAGCCTGCGCGGTTCGCCGGAAGTGTTGCTGCTGCGCGAAAGCATCCGTGGCTGGCGCTTTTATGATCACTTTCGCAGCGATGTGGATGCGCCGGTACGCCAGCCGCAATTAGGCACGCGCACGCCGGTGCTGCATCACGACGGTCGGGATTTGGCGGCCGCGTTACAGACGATTCGCGAAGTGGGCGATGTCGAGGCGTTGCAGCACGCGGTCAGTGATGCCTTCCCCGGCGCACGGTTGCATATCGAACCGTTGCAGGGCGGACGCTTTGCCATTGAGTTCTATCAGGAAGGCTTACTGCGCCCGTTGTCGGCGGCGGAGCTGTCGGACGGCACCCTGCGCTACCTGCTGCTGATCGCAGCACTGCTGACCCCACGCCCGCCGACCATGATGGTGCTGAACGAACCGGAGACCAGCCTGCATCCCGACCTGTTGCCGGCACTGGCGCGCTTGATTATCCAGGCGTCGAAGCAGTGCCAGGTGTGGGTGGTGAGCCATGCCAGCCGCTTGACTGCAGCGTTGCAGCAGGATGAGGGGTGTAACTCGATTGTGTTGGAGAAGGTGTTGGGGGAGACACGGATTGTGGGGCAAGGGATGCTGGATGCGCCGGCCTGGCACTGGCCGGAGTAGGCGTTGCCTGCACCGGCCTCATCGGGGGCAAGCCCCCTCCCACATGTTGATGTGTGAATACATTCAAAGGTGGGAGCTGGCTTGCCTGCGATAGCTATTTCAGCCCTGCCACTTACCGCCTTCAACAATCACACTCTCAGGCTTGGTGTCATCGCTCAGTTCTTTTCGCACATATTGGTCATAAAGCTTGAGCAGAAACTTCTCCTCGCCCAACTTCGCCAGCTCGGCATTCACCCAGTCACGCAGCTCGGTATTGCCCTTCTTCACCGCCGGGGCAATCGGCGCTTCATCACCCAGCTTCTCTTCCAGCACGCGGTAACCCGGGTTCTGCTTGGCCCAGCTGAACAGCACCAGGTTGTCCTGGGCATAGGCATCACCACGTCCGGCCGACAGAGCTTGCAGCGACTCGGAGTTCTTCTCGAACTTGAGCAGCTTCCAGTCCGGATGGTTCTTGGTCAGCCAGATATCCGCCGTGGTGCCGGTGGTGACGATGGTCGTGCGGGTTGCCAGGTCATCCAGGCTTTTGACGGCGCTGTCATTCGGCACCAGAGCCTGCACCGCGACTTTCAGGTTGGGGTTGGTGAAGTCCACCGCGTCCTTGCGTTCAGGCGTCACGGTCATGTTGGCGAGAATCAGGTCGACCTTGTCGCTTTGCAGGAACGGAATGCGGCTGGCCGGTTCCACGGCGACAAATTCCACCTTGTTTTCGTCGCCCAACAGGTCCTTGGCGAATTGACGGCCGATGTCGGTATCGAAGCCGACATAACGACCCGCTTCGTCCACAAAACCGAATGGCGGCTTGTCGGTAAACACGCCGACAATCAGCTTGTCCCGCGCTTTGATTTTGTCGATGTAGCTCACAGCCGCGGGTTTTACCGGCTCTTCGGCCTTTTTATCGCAGCCGGCCAGCAAGGCGACGGCAAACAGTGGCAGCAGTAACTTTTTCATATCAGCTCCAGTTCCTTGATCTTTTTGGGCAGTGTTGAAACAAAGGAGAACTTCTCCAGGAACTGCTGCGCGCGCGCGGTCTGCGGGTTCGTAAAGAATGCCTCGGGGGTGTTGTGTTCGAGGATGCGACCGGCCTCCATGAACACCACGCGGTCGGCGACGGCGCGGGCGAAGGCCATTTCGTGGGTAACGATCAGCAGGGTCATGCCATCGCGGGCCAGGTCCTGGATCACTTCCAGCACTTCCTTGACCATCTCCGGGTCGAGGGCCGCGGTGACTTCGTCAAACAGCATGACCTGGGGGTTCATGCACAACGAGCGGACGATGGCGATGCGTTGCTGCTGGCCGCCGGAAAGCTGGCGTGGGAAGGCGTCGCGCTTGTCGGCAAGGCCCACGCGCTCCAGCAATTTTTCCGCCTGCTCACGGGCCTCCCAGGGGTCGCGCTTTTGCACTTTGAGCGGGCCGAGCAGGATGTTGTCGAGCACGCTCATGTGCGGGAACAGGTGGTAGCTCTGGAACACCATGCCGATGTCCTGGCGTACCTGGCGCCAGTCGGTGGTTTTATCCAGCAGCTCTTTGCCGGCGAACCGCAGACTGCCGCTGTGTGCCACTTCCAACCCGTTCAAACAACGCAGCAAGGTGCTTTTGCCACAGCCGCTGGGGCCGAGGATCACCACCACTTCGCCGCGTTGCACGCTCAGGTCGATACCCTTGAGCACCTGCGCCTCGCCGAAGAATTTGTTGAAACCCTGGAACTCGATCAATGCGCTCATGCTTGGGCCCAGCGCCGTTCCAGCACCTTGGAGGCGGCTGACAACGGGTAGCAGATAAAGAAGAAAAACAGGAACAGCGCACCGTAGATCAATACCGACTCATAGGTGCGCTCGATGATTTGCTGGCCGACCTTGATCACATCCACCACGCCGATCAGCACCGCCAGGGAGCTAGTCTTGATGATGCGCGTGTACACATTGATGGTCGGCGGCGTCATGCGCTTGAGGGCCTGGGGCAGCAGTACATAGCCGTACAACTGTGGGCCGGACAGGCCAATCGACAAGCCTGCTTCGCGCTGGCCACGGGGCAGCGAATGCAACGCGCCACGCACCACTTCGCCCACCTCGCTGGCGCCCCACAACGACAGCACCAGCACCGCGCACCAGAAACTGGGGATGCTCAGGCCGAAGAAGATCGGCACGCCAAAAAACAGCAGGTACAACCACACCAGTACCGGAATGGCGCGGAACAGTTCCAGGTAGACCCGCAGCACGCCGTTGATCGCTTTGTTATTCAAAGTGCGCAGCACGCCGTAGAGCACGCCGCCAACCGTACTGAAGGCGATGCTCAAAAACGAAATCGACAGGGTTTGCGCAGCGCCCTTGCCCAGTTGCGGCAACGACACCCAGAGCAACTCAAGACCCGAACTGGCCATGTTGGAGCCTCCTTTCCAGGCGGCTGAGCAACAGCGACAACGGCAAGAACAACAGCACGCAAATCAGCGTCAGCACAGCGAGCATTTCGTAGGTTTTGTAGTAGAGGGCGATGTAGCTCTTGGTGGTGTAGAGAATTTCCGGCACCGCCACGGCGGAAACCACCGTGGTTTCCTTGAGCAGAAAGATGAAATTGGCGAACAGCGCCGGCAGGCTGAGGATGCCGGCCTGGGGCAGGATCACATGGCGCAACAGCTGCCAATCGGACAGGCCAATGGACTTGCCCGACTCGATTTGCGCCAGCGGCACCGCTTCCACACCAGCGCGCAGCACCTCGGTGAGATAGGCGCCGCCCAGAAAGGTCATGGTGATGATCGCCGCCCAGAACCCGGAAATATTGAAACCCAGGGCAGGCAGCGCGAAGTAGACGAAGAACAGTTGGATCAACAGCGGCGTGTTACGCGCCAGCTCCACATAGAGCGCCACCAGGCGCGACAGGTAAGGCGTGCGAAACACCAGCAGCGCAGCGTTGATCAGCGCCACCAGCAAGGACGTGGCAATGGCGATCAGGCCGACTTGCAGCGTCACACCCACAGCCTTGAGAAACGCCGGCAGCGTGCTGAGGATAAAAGCGAAATCGAAGGTCATGTGCAGTCCATATCGCCGCATGGGTAATGCCGCGAGCGCAGTCCGTGCTGACGTGGATAACGTCAGCTAGCGCGAACTTTAAAGGTATAAAAATCAAAGTTTAAATACCTAGATAGCATATTCATATCACCAAAAAACTTACCTCTGTGGGAGGTGGCTTGCCTGTCGATCATTCCCACGCTCTGCGTGGGAATGCAGCCCAGGACGCTCTGCGTCCGCTCTAAAGTCGTGACGCAGAGCGTCACAGGAGACGTTCCCACGCGGAGCGTGGGAACGAGCAATCGCACAGTTTTGACTGTATTTCAGATAAAAAAACGCCGACGCTGTAGTAGCCGTTGGCGTTGAAACCTTGAAGGGGGTTTTGGCTTACATCAGAACGCTGGCACCACCGCGCCGTTGTACTTCTTCTCGATGAAAGCTTTGACTTCCGGGCTGGTCAGGGCCTTGGCCAACTTCTGGATAGCATCGCTGTCCTTGTTGTCCGGGCGGGCCACCAGGAAGTTTACGTAAGGTGATTTGGCGTCTTCGATGATCAACGCGTCCTTGGCCGGGTTCAGGCCAGCTTCCAGGGCGTAGTTGGTGTTGATCAGGTCGAGGTCAACCTGGTCCAGCACCCGTGGCAGCAGGGCCGATTCCAGCTCTTTGAACTTCAGGTTCTTCGGGTTGCTGGCGATGTCTTTCGGCGTGGCCAGGGCGTTGGTCGGGTCTTTGAGGGTGATCACACCGGCCTTTTGCAGCAGCAACAGGGCGCGGCCGCTGTTGGAGCCTTCGTTCGGAATCGCCACGGTGGCGCCATCTTTCAGATCTTCGATTTTCTTGATCTTTTTCGAGTAGCCGCCGAAGGGTTCAACGTGCACGCCCACCACGGTAATCAGATTGGTACCTTTACCCTTGTTGAAGTTTTCCAGGTACGGCAGGGTCTGGAAATAGTTGGCATCCAGGCGTTTCTCAGCGACTTGCACGTTTGGCTGTACGTAGTCGGTAAAGACTTTGATCTGCAGGTCCACACCTTCCTTGGCCAGGGTCGGCTTGATCAGCTCGAGGATTTCGGCGTGGGGAATCGGCGTAGCAGCCACCACCAGTTTCTCGCTGGCCTGGGCAAAGCCAGCAGTCAGGGCAGCCGCCAGAGCGGTAAACAACAGAACCTTTTTCATGCAATGTCCTTCTAACGACCGTTTTTATGTGAGGTGCCAGCGAAGTGCTATCGCGGCGTGGAAAGGACAATACCTAGATTTTTTATTCCCGAACAATATCTTTTATTCACGTTGATATTCCATTTTGCTCATACAGAAATTTACGCACCGATTCCTGCTCGGCCGGGCTGGCGCTGGCCAAAATTCGTCGCACTTGCTCCAGCGGCGAACCCGCCGCTGGCAAGTTCAAATGCTCGGGCAAGATTTCATCGCCGCTGCTCACCAGCAAGGCAAAGTGAATGACGTTTTCCAGTTCGCGGGTATTACCCGGCCAAGTGTGGTGTTCCAGCACCTGCTGGGCGGCGTCGCTGATCAGTGGCACCGGCAGGTCCAGGCGCTGGCTGTAGATGCCGAGGAAATATTCGGCCAGGGACAAGATATCCCCCACCCGCTCGCGCAACGCCGGCAGGTCCAACCGGCCCTCACTCAAATAATGGAACAGACGCTCGTGAAACTTGCCCACGGCCACGGCCTGGGCCAGGTCGATACTGGTGGCGGCCACCAGGCGCACATCCACCGGGCTGGGCTGGTGGGCACCAACGCGGGTGACTTCGTGGTTTTCCAAAGCCGCGAGCAATTTCACCTGGATCGGCAGCGGCAAGTCGCCGATCTCATCCAGGTACAAGGTGCCGCCATTGGCCGAGCCGAACCAACCCGCCCGGCTGCTCGCCGCGCCACTGTGACTGCCGGCGGCATAGCCGAACAACTCGGCATCCGCATAGGTGGGGCTGATGGCGCCACAGTTGACCGAGACAAACAGGCCAGTACGGTCACTACCACGGTGGATGTGCCGCGCCAGCAACTCTTTACCGCTGCCGGTTTCTCCTCGAATCAATACGGGTAAGGCGCGCGGCGCAAGGCTTTCCAACTCTTCACGCAGTTGGCGTGAGCGTGGGTCGACGAACACCAGCGCCTTGGCGCGGATGCTCAACGGGCTTTTTTCAGCATCGGGAAAGGTCAGCAGCGGCTGGCCGAAGGTTTCATGCAGACTCATGGCAGGCTCCCGCCCCAATCCACTCAGGGACGGGGCGTTGAAAAAATATTAGGCGCTGCGCCGAGCGTGGTGCTCGAGGCGATGTTGCAGGCGATAGAGGTAAGCAAACCCTTGCTCCCAGCGCCGGTGGCCGGACTTCACATTGATATGCCCGGCGCCCGACAAGATGCCGGCTTCGGCGCCCCACTGACGCGCCAGTTCCAGAGCCCTGGGGGCGCTTACGGCACTGTCGTTGTCGGAGCTGACCACCTGGCTGGGAAATGGCAGCAGGTCAGTTGGAATAGGGGCGAAATTGCGCAGTGCAGGGGCACACGCAGAACGCTCGACATCCGCCGGTGCCACCAGCAATGCGCCGCGTACCTGCCGCAAGAAGTGCACGGGGGCAGTGGCGGCCCAGTGGGCCACGGTGATGCAACCCAGGCTATGAGCGATCAGGATGACCGGCGTGCTGTCGGCGGCGATGGCCTCGGCCAGTGCGGCGACCCAATCCTCGCGACGCGGCGTCAGCCAATCGGCCTGTTCCACCCGTGCGCTGTTGGGCAAGCTGTTTTGCCAATGGGTTTGCCAATGATCTTCTGGCGATCCTTGCCAGCCCGGCACGATCAGATAACGAATCGACTCGCTGTGCATGGGTGTGCCCTCCTGCAGCGTTTAACGTTGCTGGTCAGTATAGGGTGAGGCTCACGCACCAATAAGGAATAAAAAAGAATTTATTAATAACCAAAAGGAATTTACATCTTTTCAGAACTTGCTTGTCCCCGCCCCTTCATTAAAACCGGCCATTGCGCCCCGGCAACCGCGGCGCGATGACCGAGCCAAACTCAGCGAGAATGATGCATAGAGTGTTCCGAGCCGATCGCAACTCCGAGCTTATGGTTCATCGCCATATAATAATCACGCACTTGTGTAAGTTTTTCCGCATACGCTTGCGGAAGTAAAATACGCGCTTCCAACAGTTCCGTCAGCTCCTCAACTTCTGAAAAAAACCCATATTCTTTTTGCGCCAATACATCACCAAACATTCTCGGCCCAGTGATTTCGAAAATTTTCTTTTCATACTCGTTATAAATTTGCCGCTCTGCGGCTGTCGAGTTTTCCTTCAGAAAGGGACGATTAGCGTTTAGCCATTCTTCGTTTGCCTTGTATCGCTCATACGCCGTCTCCAAAATCTCGTCAAATACAGGGTTGTCTGGATGACTGGCAAAATTACTGGTGTTGAAGCCATTGAAGTCCGTAGGTTCGTAAGTAACCGGCACGTTCATCAAGATATCATTAGGCGTGGCTTTCAATGTGACCTCGCCCACATTAAAGGTCAGCGCATCATCCGTATCCAGATAGATGCCACCGTACTTTTTCATTAGCACAGCGCGCATGACGTCCGATGACGCCGCTAAATTCTGCCCACGCCCTGAACGGAAAAACTGATACATCTCGCCGTATTGACCTGCATTCAGAGCCTGAAAACTTTCATCGGCCTTTAAATCATGAACTTCAAGCCCACCCACTTTATGATCCAATGCTGAATGTATTTTCTGAAAAGTATCCGCGTCATTGGCATCGACGTGAACAATCGACTTATACCCGGGGCTTTTCCGGGAATTTTCCATAATATTATTGAGTAGATTTTCCGGCATTTCATTGCCGGCCCAAAAATAGTGGATCACTTTCGGCACGTCTGTAGCACCGGACGGCAGTACCGGCATTCTCGGTAGTTTCAGTACTTTGGTTGTCATCGAAGCAGGCGCATTTTTACTGGCCTCAATCGCTTCGGCTTGAGTGCCACCCAGCCACCGTCCTTGACCTTTACGCCAATAAAAGATGTCGTTCACCTGACCATTGGCCTGGAGCCCGCGCCAAAGACCCGCTTCGACGTCATACGTAACTTTGGTACCGTATTGACCGACATAAACCATATAGTCTTTCCCGATCATGCGCCTCACGTCATCCATGGGAACCCTGACCTCCTCAAGGATCACTGGAGGTGAGACGGGCCCCATCGGGTATCCGATATGCCCATTGACACGTTGTGGTGGCCTGAAGAATGGGCGCGCTTGTTCAGTCACTTGGGTGGGTGTGCGGGTTGCAGCATCAATCCCTGCTGCAACGCCACCGCCGGACACCCTCTCTGTCAGCGCTTTCGCCAGTGGTGCCCCCGCGTGAGTGGCCAACGGCGGTACGGCGTTCAACACGCCAAACACAATGCGGTCGGCAGCCGTTGCTTTTCCCTGGACGGCATCATCAATACCGATACCTGTCTGGGCAGCCCCGGCGGCCAGGAAGAAAACATCCAGCCCTATAGCGACTTCGGGCATCACCAGCGCCAGCGGCGTCATGAACATGGCGACCTTGGTAGCCTCTTCCACGACATGCAGCACCTGGTTCTTGGTGTAGTCCCCGTCACTGACAATCGCATTGTCGGCGTCCGAATAGGACCGTGCTTTTTGCCGAACCTTGACCGCTTCGAAAGGATCGCCGTGCAACTGCTCAACAGCGATGAAACGATCCGGCACCCAACCGTTGAGGCTCGCAAGGAAAGCATTGCCTGATGCCTGCGCATCGGACCAGTTTCCCATCCCTTGCAGGGTCTGACGTACGCCGTCTGAAAACGTTCTGTCAGCTTGATCCTTGAGGGAAAAGTGCGTCAACAAGGACGCGCGCTTTACGGGGTCCGAGGCTTGCCCGGCCAGCCACGTTGTCATTTGCTGCGGATTATCGAAGCGATGTATTGGCGAGGAGTTGCCAGGGATGTAAAGCAACGTCAACTGGGTTTTCCGATCGGTCACACACATCAAGTCGGTCGACTCAAACCCATTGATGCTCAGCAGGCCGATGTCCAGATCCGGGTCCTTCACGGCAGGCCCTTCAAAATCCTGGACCGTCAGCTTGGACCAATCCTTTTGCGCAACAGGCCCCAACGCTCGCTGGGCGAGTGCCGCCTCGGCAGGGCCAAGGCTCCCTTCCAGGCGCTGCAGATTGATGGCTTTGACAAACGAGATTTTACTCAATGCCGTATAAGATTCGCTGTGCTTGTCCCAAAACCCATCAAGGGTCTTCTTATACAGTTGGGTCCGGTCTGTATCCCAGACTAATGCCTTGAAGTCATCCACCGGTATGGAAACGCGGGTGTCGGCGTTATAGGGGGCATCGCCCGGCGCACTGGGCTCCCGATAAATACCTTGTCGAGTGTTTGCCTCCTGCACCCAACCGTCAATCTGGTTGTAAATATATATCGCTGGCGAAAAGTACTTGCCAATCTTTACAAACCAGCTTTCATCTTTCTTAATTGTTACATCTTGCCTGTTTTTCAATGCCGCTTGTGTCAGGGTGATTTTTTCTACCACCTCTTTTTCATCCTCACTGTCATCTTTAAATGTCACTAGATAGGTTTTATCTGGATCAATATCCACACCCCATTGCTGCTTTATCTTTGCAGATAAAATAGTGGAAATTTCTTTTTCGGGCGTTACAAAGTCGGCGGTTTGCTTGCTGATATAAGATTCTAAACGAGCATTTTTTTTGAATGCCGAGTTGCTCCCGCCTCTTGGCGTAGGGCTTGCTTCAGCACCCTGCAGTAAACTCTGTTTTCTCTTATAGTCAGCCAGCGTGGGCAAAATACAGGCTGATGGATGTCTCATGCCGGCCATACGATCGTTCGAAGATGCCATTACCGCAGGCTTTTCTTCAGGTTTTTCAACCGTTAAATGGGGATTAACGAACGTATTCACGACTTGGACAGGAACGCGTATAGACATGCAATTACTCCATTAATTAAATCACTCTATGCGCCGACCAGAATAAGCATGCAGCCGAAAATTGCACGCTCGGATACATGTAAATTCTTTTCCTGTGCAACATCTGTAAACATGCAATGCTTAGATAAAAAAAGGGCCGCACCCTGCCAAGGAAAGCGGCCCAAAAACTGTCGAGACTTTTTGAAACTAACGTGCAGTGATCACCGACAACTTGGTGATGCCCGCACGCTCAATCGACGCCATGGCTCGTGCCACTTCGCCGTAGTTCACTCCATCGTCAGCCTGCAGTTGCACCCGCACATCGGGGTCCTTGGCCTTCGCCGCCTGCAGGTTGAACTCCAGCAGATCCGGCTGGATTTCGTCCTTGTTGATAAACAATTTGCCGGCGCCGTCGATGCTCACCACCAGCGGGTCTTTTTGCTCAACCGGCGCCACGGCCTGGGTCTTGGGCAGGTTGATCGGGATCGAGTTGGTCAACAGCGGCGCGGTGACGATAAACACCACCAGCAGCACCAGCATCACGTCCACCAGCGGCGTGACGTTGATCTCGCTCAGCACCTCATCACTGTCTTGCGTGGAGAAGGCCATGTCAGGACGCCTCCTTCACTTTCTGCGGGCTGCCGGCGCCGGCCTTGGTCAGCGCCGGGTGCAGCAGCACGCGGAACGCGTTTTTCTGCGCCAGGCTGTAGAAGTCGTGGGCAAAGTCATCCAGGTCTGCCGCCGTCAGCTTCAGGCGGCGCAAAAAGTAGTTGTAGACCAGCACCGCAGGCACCGCGACGGCGATCCCCACGCCGGTCGCCACCAGTGCCGCGCCGATGGGCCCGGCCACGGTTTCCAGGCTGGCGGACCCGGCAGCACTGATCCCCTTCAGCGCTTCCATGATCCCCCACACGGTGCCAAACAGGCCGATAAACGGCGAGGTGCTGCCGATACTGGCGACTACAGCCAGACCGGTTTCCAGGGAGCGACGTTCACGCACGATTTGCTGGCGCAGCGCGCGTTCGAGGCGATCCTGGTGATTGATCGCCTGGCTCAAATCCGCAGCGTGGGTGGTATCGCCCACCTGGATCGCGGCATAACCGGCCTGGGCTACACGGGCGGCGGCGCCAGGCTGGGTTTCGGCGAGTTCGGCGGCCGAGTCGAGGCTCGATGCCGCCCAGAACTGTTTGTGAAACTTGCGATCCTGGGCCTTGAGGCGACCGAACTGCACGCCCTTGAGCAAGGCCAGGCCCCAAGTGGCGACCGAAAAGGCCACCAGCAGCCAGATCACCGTGCTTTCGATGGATTCAAGTGGAGATGCCAATGCCATGATGTTTTCCCTCTGCGCCGCTGAATAATTAATGAATCTTGAAATCGATGGGCACGCTCACCCAGCCGTTCTGGGCCACATCGCCCTGCTTGGCAGGCACGAAACTCCAGCGCTTCACCGCCGCCAATGCCGCGTCATCCAACTGCTGGCGACCACTGCTTTTTTGCACCTGGATCTCACCCGGTTTACCGCTGGCCAGCACCTGCACCCGCAGCAACACCGTGCCTTCCCAACCGCGACGCTGAGCCAGTGACGGGTATTCCGGCGCCGGGTTTTTCAGGTACGCGGCGTTGGCCGAAGCAGGCGTCACCGGCGCTGGCGCCGCAGGTGCGGGCGGTGCAGGTAGCGCTGGCGTCGGTGGTGCAGGTGGTTGCTCGACGGCCTTGGGGGCCGGCTTGGGCTCAGGTTTAGGCACGGGCTTGGGCTTGGGTTTCGCAATGGGTTTGGGCGGCGCCGGCTTGGCCGCCAACTCATCCACCAGCGGCGGCGGGGGCTCGACCACAGGCGGAGGCGGTGGTGGCGGTACAGGCGGTGGCGGCTCAACCACCGGCGGCGCCGGCTGGGAAAATTCGATGGTCATCGGTGGAATTTCCGGCGGCACAATCGGCAGCACCGGCGTGGGTTTCTGGCTCACCCAATAGATCACTGCACCGTGCAGCGCCAACACCAGCAACCCGAGCAAAACCCCTTCGCGGCGGCTGGAAAAACGCTTCGGGGTCTTCTGCAGGCGCAATTGACCCAACGGCGCGCGATGCGGCCGGCCAAGGTCGACCAACTCACCATTCGGTGCCTGACGCCACTGCGCCTCAGATGCACTGGCGGCGGCCTGGACTTTGCCCATTGATTCACTCCCTGCGGTTTTGAAAAACCGACGGGCCAGCGTGAAGGCCCGTCGAGGGCTGAATCATCGGTGCCAGACACTTATCTCTTAAAGTAATCTTTAAAGTTATAGATAGAACAAAAACGCATAAACAAAACAGCCGATCACACCAAAGCCACGGGGTCCGTGGCCTGGCTTCAAGCCGTTGTTTTTCAATGCCTTAAAGGCATACAAAATATTCGGCAAAGGTATGAACTCAGTGCGGGTTTCCACTGCACAAGGCCAGCAATTCACCCAGCAAACTCTGGCCCGCTGCGCCCAAACCACTGCGGCCATACAGGGCCAACCGCACGCCATGAACAGGTGGCAAGCCACTCTCTGGGCCGAGTATGCGATGGCCCGGTTGCAACACCCGTTCTGGCAATAAACTGATGCCCAAGCCTGCCGCCACCGCCGAGCACACACTGGCCAGGCTGGCGCTGGAATAGCCGATGCGCCAACGCCAGCCGGCCCGTTCCAGATGGTGCAGCATGTCGTTGCGATACAGGCCGCCCACGGGGAAAGCCACCAGCGGCAGCGGGTCGCGGCCCAGGGCCGGGGTGCTCAGGCTGTCGACCCAATACAAGGGCTCGGGCCACGACGCCACACAGTCGTCGCTGTCGCCCATCTGCTTGACCAGCAACACATCGAACTCGCCGCCCCGGTACTGGCGCTGCAATTCAGGGCCCAGACCGCTGGTGACCTCCAGACGCACCCGTGGATAGGCCACCACAAACGCCGAAAGCAGCGGCATCAGGCGCTCGGCGGCGAAATCCTCCGGCACGCCGAGGCGCAACACACCGTCGCTTTGCTGGTTGATCAGCACGTCGGCGGCTTCTTCGTGCAACGCGAGAATACGGCGCGCATACGCGAGCAGACGCTCACCCTCGGCGGTGGCCACTACCCGGCGCTGATCGCGGTCCAATAACTGACAGGCCACCGCGTCTTCCAGACGGCGGATCTGCTGGCTGACGGTGGATTGAGTCAAATGCAGGCGCTCGGCCGCCCGGGTGAAATTGCCGCAGTCCACCACGGCGACAAAGCTGCGCAACAACACAGGATCGAACAACGTCATCACCATTTCGTTTGCCACTGATTGGCATGTTTATATTTAATTTCAGCATACCTTGCTGGCTGACCATACTTCACCTTTCATCGCACCCTGGGGCCTTGTATGACCAACGATCAACCACACCTGCAACGCGCTATTGCGTTGGCCCGCGCCAACGTCGCCCAAGGTGGCCGCCCCTTCGGTGCGGTGCTGACGCGCAACGATGAGATGTTGGTGGAAGCCGTGAATGAGATCCACCTGACCCAGGACCCCACCGCCCACGCCGAGCTGCTGGCAATTCGCGCAGCGAGCCGGCAGTTGGGTGCACGCCTGGAGGGGTGCGTGATCTACGCCAGCGGCCAGCCTTGCCCGATGTGCCTGAGCGCCATGTACCTGTGCGGCGTCGAGCGCGTAGTGTTTGCCGCCAGCAACGAAATGGCCGAGCCGTTCGGCCTGTCGACCGCAGCCATCAGCCAACAGGTTGGCTTGCCCATCGACGCGCAACGCCTGCCCATTCAGCACCTGCCCGATGCCGCAATGACTGCGCTGTATCACCAGTGGAAAACCCTGCATGACCCTGAATAAATCCCTCGCCGGCTGGGGCCTGCTGGTGGTGCTCGGCCTGAATCTGCGCCCGATCCTCAGTTCCATCAGCCCACTGCTCGGCGAGATTCGCCAGGCCACCGGCCTGAGCTTTCAGAGCAGTGCCCTGCTCACCAGCCTGCCGGTGATCTGCATGGGGTTGGTGGCACTGGTGGGCGTGCGCGTGGAGGCTCGCTTGGGCGAGCGTCGCGGCATCGCCCTGGGCTTGTTGATGATTCTGCTGGCGTGCCTGGCGCGCTGGTTGATAGGCGAAGCCTCGGCACTGCTGGTTACCGCGCTGCTTGGCGGTGCGGGTGTTGCGCTGATCCAGGCGCTGGTGCCGGCGATGATCAAGCGTGAATTCCATCACCGTGTGCCCGTAGCGATGGGGGTGTACTCGGCGTCGCTGATGGCCGGCGGTGGGCTGGCGGCGCTGCTCAGCCCGGTGATAGCCACGCATTTCCAGCAATGGCAGGCAGGCCTGGGTGTGTGGTTATTGCCGGCGCTGGGGGCATTGTTGCTGTGGGCCTGGCTACCGCTGGGCGCCGCGCGCAATCCACTGCAGGCGCCTGCGTTCAAAGGGTTGCGCAACCGCCGCGCCTGGCTGCTGGCGCTGTATTTCGGCCTGGTCAATTGCGGCTACATGAGCATGGTCGCGTGGCTGCCGGCCTACTATCAGCAACTGGGCTGGGGCGTGCTGCCCAGCGGGTCGTTGCTGGCATTCATGACGATCTTTCAGGTGGCGGCCGCCCTGCTGATGCCGGTGCTGGCGCAACGCGGTATCGACCGCCGCCCATTGCTCAGCATCAGCTTGCTGGCCCAAACCATCGGCTACCTCGGCCTGATCATTGCGCCGCAGGAATATCCCCACCTGTGGGTGGCCTTGTGCGGCTTCGGGTTAGGGGCGTGCTTTGCCCTGAGCCTGCTGCTGACCCTCGACCACCATCGCGACCCACGCCAAGCGGGGCAACTGGCGGCGTTCGTGCAAGGCGTAGGCTTTTTGATCAATGCGATTTCGCCGTGGCTGACCGGCTGGCTGCGCGAGCTTACCGGCAACTTTGTCAGTGCATGGGTGGTGCTGACGGTGACGGTGGTGGCGATGCTGCTGGTGACGCGGGTGTTCAGCCCGGCCACCTATCGCACCGACCTAGAAGTCGTAGCGCCCAGTCACGCCTAGGGTGCGCGGCGTGCCCAGCAGGCCCTCGTAACCGCCGTTACCACCGGTCCACAGGGTGGTGTAGTAGGTTTTGTCGAAAGCGTTTTTCAGCCACAGCGACACATCCCACTGCCCCTGGTCATAGTCGCCGCGCAAACCGGTAGACAGGTTGACCACCGCATACGCCGGGATCTGCCCGTAGTCGGAATCCTCCACCGTGCCCACCGCCTTGGAACGAAACGCGTAGCTGGCGGTGACGTAGGGTTCGAAGCCGTTCGCCAGGTTCCACTTGTACTCGCCGTTGGCGTTGGCGATCCACTTGGACGCGCCCACCACCTGGTGGCCGCTCAAGTCGCAGGACGCCGGCGCACCGGGACGCAGGCTGGTTTCCGGCGGGCATGGCGCATCCTTGTAAGACAGGTACGTCACGTCATTGAAGGAGCCGTTGATGTTCAGGGTCAGGCCCTTGATCGGCACCAGGGTGCTTTCCACTTCCACGCCCCGCGAGCGCACCGAGCCGGCGTTGGTCAGGTACTGCACGCGGTTGTCCTGGTCGTAGGCGTTGGTCTGGTAGCCGTTGACCTGGGTCCAGAACAGGTTGGCATTGAGTTGCAGGCGGCGGTCCCACAGCGTGCTCTTGAAGCCCAGCTCGGCGTTGTTGGCGCGCTCGGTGCCGATCAACAACGAGTCGGCTCCGGCTGTCGGCGCAGACCCCACCGCCAGGTTCACACCGCCGGACTTCTCGCCATGGGACAGTGTCGCGTAGCCCAGCAGGTTTTCATTGAAGTGATAACTGAGATTGAGCAGCCCCGACGGCGTGGCGCTGTATTGCGACAGGTCGCCCGAGTCATAGGCCCCGGTACGCCCACGCCGCGCCATGGCGGCGGCCCCGCTGACCGCCGCGCCACCGAAGGGCGCATTGCGCGTGACCCAGGCGCTTTTTTCTTCGTAGGTGCCGCGTACACCGGCGGTGAAATCCAGGCGCTCGGTCAGGTGCCAGGTGCCTTGGGCGAACAGCGCGAAACTGTCGGTGCGGATATGCCCGTTGCCCACACTGCTCACATTGCTCAACGCACCGGCGGGCGTGCCGTTCCAGATATCGGCCTTGGGCCCGTAGTAGGCAAAGGATTTGTTATCCAGGTCGGAGCCGAAGTAGTAGGCGCCGAGCACGTAATCGAAGAAACCACCGCTGGGCGACGCCAAGCGGAATTCCTGGGACCACTGCTTATCTTCCACCGAAACCCCAGCGTTATACGACGCCGGTACGTTGAGGCCATCATCGTTGCGCGGGGTGAAATTCCACCAGCGGTAAGCACTCACCGAGGTCAGGGTGAAGTCGCTGGGCAGCGTCCAATTGGCTTCCAGCGAGGTACCGCCCTGGAACACCGTGACGTGCTGGTCGTTGTCCAGGTTGACCTTGCGATGGGTGCCGTCCACCAGGGTGGCGCCTGCCGCGTTGGCCCGGGATTGATACAGGTTGGTGCCATTGATGGTCGGCCCGGTGCTGTACAGCACGCGGGTGCCGGCGCTGGAGTCTTCTTCGTTGTAGTCGCCGATCCAGCGCAGGTTGAACGCTTCGTTGGGCTTGTACAGCAGTTGCCCGCGAAAGCCCTGGCGTGAACCGCCGTTCAGATCATGGCCGTCGTGTTCATTCTTGATGTCGCCGTCGCTGCGGGTGCGATAGGCCGAGAAACGCCCTGCCAGGTCATCGGTCAGGGGGCCGGAAATCGTGCCCTTGGTCTGGAAATAACCGTCCTCGCCCAGGGAGGTTTCGATGCTGCGCTCCGGGGTAAAGCTCGGTGCGCGGGTGCTGATGTTGATGACCCCGGCAGTGGTGTTCTTGCCGAACAACGTGCCCTGGGGGCCGCGCAAAACTTCAAGCTGCTCAATGTCCATCAGGTCGAACACCGCCATGCCCGGGCGCCCGAGGTAGACGTTGTCGATATACAGCCCCACGCTGCCTTCCAGGCCATCGCTGGCCGGGTTGTTGCCCAGGCCGCGGATCGACACGCTGGACTGGCGCGCATGCATATAGGCGACGTTGACGCTGGGCACCAGTTGCTGCAAATCCTGGATGCGGTACACCCGCTGGGTTTCCAGGGCCTGGCCACCGAGCACGCTCATGGGCGTCGGCACGGCCTGGGCACTTTCGGTACGCCGCCGGGCAGTCACCGTGACAGTTTCCAGTTGGCCACTGGCGCTTTCGCCCTTGCCGGCAGGCGCGGGTGTTTCAGCGGCCTGGGCCGGCGACCAACTGCTGCTACCGGCCACTAGAACAGCCAGGGGCAAGGACTTGAACAAACTCATAAGCGGCTCCAAAACCCCGGAATACTCGTCGCCTCATATTCCTAAAGGTTATTTATTTATGTTTTTACGAACATTTACTGCATAAGAGATAGCCTTTATAAGGAGTCGACGTAATGCATAGCCAATGCATTTCCCGGATATTTTTGATGTGAAAAATGCATATCGACTTGCGCCAGCTTCGCCACTTCATCGCCCTCGCCGAACAGCGCAGTTTCGTCGCGGCAGCCGCAGCGGTGAACCTGTCGCAGTCGGCGTTCAGCCGTAGCATCCAGGCCCTGGAACACAGCGCCGGCTGCCAACTGGTGGACCGTGGCCGCAAAGACCTGGCGCCCACCAAGCAAGGCCAGGTGCTGCTCGAACATGCACGCCGCCTGGTCAGTGGCGCACAACAACTGGCCAACGAAATCAGCCAGTTCAATGGCCTGGAAGCCGGTGAACTGCGTTTCGGTTGCGGCCCCGCGCCGGCCGGTGGGTTAGTCCCGCGTGCCATTGGTAGTTTTATCGGGCGCTACCCCAAGGCCCGCGTGCAGTTCCAGGTGGACGACTGGCAAAGCCTGGGCAAACGCCTGCTCAGCGAAGAGTTCGAATTCTTCGTCGCCGACACCCGCCACTTCGAAGCCAACCCCGACTACTACACCCACCGTCTGCGCCCGCGCCGTTGGCACTTCTGCTGCCGCGCCGGGCACCCCCTGACCGTGCGCAACAGCGTCAGCGCCGCCGAGCTGATGAGCTACCCCCTGGCAGTGACCATCCGCCCGCCGAACCTGCGCAAAGTCATCGTCGACCTCAGCGGCCGGCCGGATTACCAGCCCAATGTGGAATGCGAAAACGGCTATAGCTTGATGGGCGTGGTGCTGCGCTCGGACGCCATCGGCATCGTCAGCGCCAACAGCGACGTGCTGCACATGGCCCGCGGCGAACTGGTGTGTTTGCAGATTGAGGGATTGGACGAAAACCTGGAGGAGCGCTACACCCGCTACGGGATCGTCAGCCGTGCAGGGTATCGGTTGTCGCCGCTGGCGCAGGCGATGATTGAGCAAATCAAGGAGATTGATGAGAGAGACGAGGATGCTTATGCGTTGGAAAATATTGCGGTCTGACCAAGCGGTGAACAGCGGCCCGCAACGTCAGTGAAGTCATCATTAGATAACAAAGATCACCTACAAGAGGGTCTATAACCTTTTGACCCGCACGAGGAAGCGCATTTGATGGACTGTATCTTTTGCAGCATTGCCCGCGGTACTGCACCCTCCCACCTCCTGTGGGAAGACCAGACCCACATGGCCTTTCTCTCCATATTTCCCAATACGCCGGGGTTCAGTGTGGTTATCCCCAAAACCCATCACGGCAGCTATGCGTTTGCCGAACCGGACACCGTGCTATGTGACTTGGTCATCGCAGCCAAGAAGACGGCGAAGCTTTTGGACAAAGCGCTAAAAGGTGTGGCTAGAACGGGCATGATTCTGGAGGGTTATGGCGTCGATCATCTGCACGCCAAATTATTCCCGATGCACGGGACCGGGGAAGATAGCGCCTTCAAAAAAATCAGTTCGTCCCAGGACAAATATTTTGAGCGTTATGAAGGCTATGTCTCCTCCCATGACGCTGCCAGGGCAGATGATAAAGCGCTGGCAGGATTGGCCGCTCACATCAGGTCCTTCGCCGGGTAAGCCTGCTCCCACCATTTGATCGCGGGGTGGCAGGTAGATATGTATCTGCTGTCAGGCCGTCATCGCAGGCAAGCCCATGCACTCAATGCATAGAACCCAGTCCCCAAATGCACTTGCCAGAGCGCCCCTCGAACGGCGAAAAAACCCACCTGTCCTCCGTTCGGTAAATTCCTATGTCTGACCCCAAACCCCTGCGCAACGTGCTCTACATCATGTGCGACCAACTGCGCCGCGACTACCTGTCCTGCTACGGCCATGCCCATCTGCACACGCCGAATATCGACCGCCTGGCCGCCGCTGGCGTGCGTTTCAGTCGGGCCTATACACAAGGCACCATCTGCGGCCCGTCGCGCATGTCGGCCTACACCGGGCGCTATGTCAGCAGCCATCAGGTGGCGTGGAATGCAGTGCCGCTGCCGCTCGAAGAGCTGACGATCGGCGACTACCTGCGCCCCCACGGCATCCGCACCGCCCTGGTGGGCAAGACCCACGCCACGCCGAATATTGAGGCCTTGCAGCGCCTGCAGATAGACCCCGACAGTGCCCAGGCCGAGCCACTCAATGAGGTCGGCTTCGACGCGTATCTGCGTCACGACGGCATCTACCCCGACAGCCCGCTGTTCGAGGATAAGCGCGAGTCCGCGCCCTACACCCAATACTTGCGTGATCACGGCTACCACGGCAGCAACCCTTGGCACGAATGGGCCAACGCCGCCGAAGGTGAGAACGGCGAAGTGCTCAGCGGCTGGCATATGCGCAACGCCGGCAAACCCGCACGGGTGGCCGAAGAACATTCGGAGACCGTCTACACCACCGACCGCGCCATCGACTTTATCGACGAACAAGGTGAACAGCCCTGGTGCCTGCACCTGTCGTATATCAAGCCGCACTGGCCCTACATCGCGCCGGCGCCGTATCACGCGCTGTACGGAACCGAGCATGTGCAAGCGCCGATTCAACCTGACCACACCAGCGATCACCCGGTGTACCAGGCATTTCGCCAACACCAGGAGAGCCAGAATTTCTCCCGTGACGAGGTGCGCCTCACGGTGATTCCGACCTACATGGGCCTGATCAAACAGATTGACGATCAACTCGGGCGGCTGTTCGACTTTCTGCAAAGCGCTGGCCGCTGGGACGACACGCTGATCGTGTTTACCAGCGACCACGGCGACTTCCTGGGCGATCATTTCCTCGGTGAAAAAGAATTCTTGCTGGAGCCTGCGGTGGGTGTACCGCTGATCGTGCGCGACCCACGTGCCAGCGCCGATGTCAGCCGCGGCACCGTGGATGAGCGTCTGGTGGAAACCATCGACGCCTTGCCCACCTTCCTCGACGCCTTGGGCTTGCCCGCCGCCGACCATCGCCTGGAAGGTCGCTCACTGATTCCATTGCTGCACGGCGCGCAACCCGCCTGGCGCCGCTACGCCATTGCCGAATACGACTACGCCTTCCAGGCCCCCGCTCGCGAGCGCCTGGAGCAACCCATCGACCGTTGCCGCATGACCATGGTGCGCAGCGAGCGCTGGAAGTACCTGGCGTACGACGGCTTTCGCCCGCAACTGTTCGACCTGGAAAACGACCCGCAAGAACTGCACGACTTGGGCAGCGATCCTGCCTATGCCGAGGTGCGCGAGACGCACTTGGGTTATCTGTTCGACTGGTTGCGCGGGTTGAAACGGCGCACCACCATCAGCCACACGGAGGTTGAGGTGCGCGGGCAATGGTTTCGTTATGGTGAGCCAGAGGCAGAGAAAGTGGTGAAGATCGGGGTCTGGTAAACACCACAAATCCAAATGTGGGAGATTCTATGGTTGAGGGGCAACCCTCAACCAACTTTTGGCTGATATTCGCTTTGCCCTTTCAGCAGAGCGAACACCACCCGAGCAAGCTTGCGGGCCAGTATTACCAACGCCTGTGTGGT